>JAVVPW010000069.1:4896-9711 GCA_036655575.1 Bilophila sp. | reverse complement strand
AACCTTTCTCCAGAAAGGTTCCCCTTCCCCTCCCCCTATTCAGCCTTTCATTCCAGCGCAGGCGCTGTTTTGGGGTCCATTTGGGTGAGGTCGAGGGGGTAGGCGACGATGACGGTTTTGCGGTTTTGCAAGCCGAGGGCGCCGGGGTGTGTGTTCAAGCAGACCACGAGATCTTGCACCCCGTTGTTGTTGGGGTCAGAGAGGGCGAAGTCAACGACAGAACCCTTGATGCGCCGCGTCTTCCATTGCAGACTCATCCCCACACCATCCCAGAAGAGGGAGTGTATTTCGCCTTCTGGGAAGAAGCGGTAGTTCTCAAAGAACTGCGCAGACACAGAAATGGGCTTGTTGACCAGCAGTTCCCATGAGCCGTCCTGTTCCAGATCCGCAGGAATCATCCGCAACGGCGTGAAATATTTGGACGGGATAAGGATGTTGTCCTTGCCCATGCCGGGCATTTGCGTTTGTTCTTCAATGCCGATCGCAGAACCAGAATATTTTTCGTCACTCTGGTTGAGCTGAGAACCTTGCGGGCTGAAGGTACGCAGGTGTTCTTCATCTGTAACCATGACGAGCTTGGCGGTTTCTTCGCCGTTCTTGCCGGGGAGCCATGCAAAATTCAGCACATTGGCACCCTTGGGCAGTTCTACTTTCTTGGAAGGCACAAAGGTGTCGCCCTGCTTCATCATTTCATACACCCCAGCACGGGCGAAGATGCGGGAAGAGTCGCCCTTCTGACCGATGAGCACAGGCATATAGTCCGGCGCAAGACGCACCACGTTCAGATAATAAGGCACCCGAGCGGCTATTTCTGTAAACTTGTTGCCCTTGAAACTGAGGACAAACGAATACGGTTCCGTGTGTTCTTCTTCATACGCGGTGAGGACAAGCTCCTCCACGCGGTCGCGGTTGAGGTCGATACTGCGCAAGGCAATGGGTGACAGGTCTGTGGGGAGCTTGAACTCACCGAGCTGGATAAGCCGTTCCTTGTCCCACTGATAGACAAACAGGCGCTTTTCACCCAGCACAACGACTTCGTTTTTCCCGTCACCGTTGACATCCGCTACCACCATGCCCGCAGCGGCGTAGGGCAGGGTCTGACTGCGGTACCTTGTGCCATCGTTGCCCTGATACCGGAACTGCGGGTTCAAATAGACCTGCTGTTGTGTGGTTTCATTGTGGGTGAAGGCGGGGTTCATCTGGTTCACCATGTTTGTGGCTTTCGGTGCGTTGCCGGAAGACGTGGTGGGACGCCCGAACAGATCCGCATTGATAGAATCCGCAACGCCCTGCAAGGCAGAGATCAGGTCGTTGACCTTGGTCTTGTTGCCCTTGCGCCATTCTTTCCCGGCCTTGTCGCGCACCCGCACATCAAGACTGGCTTCATCGCCCACAACAGTGACGTTGCCCCAGACGGCATAATCCGCTCCGGCAGCGTTTTGCGCTTTGGCAACACCCGCTGCTTCGCCACTGCGTCCGATCCTGTCGGCTTCGGCGGCCTTGGCGTCACTCACAGGTTGAAAATGATCCTTCCAGTACAGACGCGAATTGAGCATGGAAGGGATGGCCTTTTCCAGATAGGTAAACCCGCTGGCACCAGTAACCTTAAAGGGCAGAACCACATAGCTGCTTATGTCGGCAGCGAGTGCTTGTGCCGTGAAAACCAGCATTGTACACAACAAAAATGTTGTGCGAATGAACATAGGCATAGAGGTAACTCCTTGGATGCGTCAGGTCATGAACGCCCGACTCCTTTCACCATACTATACACCTGCCCACCCCCGCAACCGGATTTTGGGACTGAATGTAGACCTTCTCAGTCCAGAAGCAGGGTTCGACGCACAGCAGAGCTTGTGGTACGGTGCAAACTGTGAGCGAGACGTTTTTTGGTGCGCAGGAGGTGTCAATGTCGCATCTGACAAATCAGGCAACAGGGGCGCCTTTGCATCTTGTTGGGGTGGTGCTGGCTGGTGGCTTGTCTACGCGACTGGGTGCGGACAAGAAGCGGCTTTTCCTGCATCAGGACGGGGACATGCTGGCGCACAGCGTGGCCTTGCTTCAAACGTGTGTGCCAGAGGTGCTGGTGTCTTGTCAGGCTGGCGCAGATCTGCCCTACGTCTGCCTCCCGGATGACGTTGCGGCACAAGGGCCAGTGGGCGCACTGTATACCGTGCTTCGGCATGTTCAAAACCCCATCCTCGTGCTGTCCTGCGATCTGCCGTTCATGGATACGACGACGTTACAACGCCTCATTGCCGCGCACGAAAAACGAGCGCAAGGTGCCCTCATGACCACCTTTCAGCAGGCAGAAACCGGCTACATCGAAGCGCTGGTGGCTGTGTATGAACCAGCGTGCCTTCCCTTGTTTGCGGCAGCGCAAGGCAGTGGTCAGCGTCAGCTCAATCGGGTTGTACCCGCAACGTTGCGTGAACATATCCGGTACGAGCAGCAAGACGCGCTCCCGTTCTTCAACCTCAACACGCCAGCGGATCTTGCAATCGCCCGGCGGATCGTGGCGGCATCATGAACACGCTTCTTTCTCCTTTTATGGACAGGTACGGGCGCGCTGTACGCTACATCCGGCTCTCAGTCACTGATCGCTGCAACCTGCGCTGTACATACTGCCGGAGCGGCATGGAGACCTTCATTCCGCACGAGTCGATCTTGCGCTACGAAGAAATGGAACAGCTTGTGGCTCTAGCTGTGGAACAAGGCGTGAGAAAGGTGCGCCTGACAGGTGGAGAGCCGTTTGCGCGGAAGGGCTTTGTGTCCTTTCTCGAACGCTTGCGCCGTGCGCATCCTGATCTTGATATTTGTATTACCACCAACGGAACCCTGCTCAGTCCGCACATTCTTGCTCTGAAAGAGCTTGGGCTAGGCGCCATCAATCTCTCGCTCGACACGTTTAACCGCAAGACGTTTGAGCGCATCACCGGGCGGGATCTGCTTTTTCGGGTACTTGAGAGCGTGGAGTTGCTGCTTGCGGCAAAGATCCCTTTCAAGATCAATACGGTTGCCATGCGCGGGGTCAACGATACAGAGCTTCCCGCGTTTCTCGATTTTGCCATGAGCAACGCGGTGGACGTGCGCTTCATCGAATTTATGCCGATGGGCGAAGGAACCCGTTGGACAGAGGGGCTTTTCTGGTCAGCTTCGGCACTGCTTGAGGCTGCGCAAAAACTTGTGCGGGTCACGCCGGTGGATACCCCTGCGCACAACAGCGGGCCTGCTCGTTTGTACGACCTTGCGCCGCTCGTCTCTGCGCCGTCTTGCGCCTCCCTGTCCGAGCACAAGGGACGGCTGGGCTTGATTTCGCCGTTGTCCAGTCATTTTTGTGCGACCTGCAATCGGTTGCGGTTCACGTCAGAGGGCGCGTTGCGCACCTGTCTGTTTGACGATCGGGAATACCGTCTGCGGGCGGCGCTGCGGCACCCTCGACTTGGGATTGACGCGGTACGCCGGATCATCGCCCTCGCAACCCGCGACAAGCCCATCGGTGCGCACATTCTGGAACAACGCAACACCGCCGTAGCCCAACGCCGCATGACCGCGATTGGAGGGTAGGCAAGGCAGGGGCGTTGCCCCTGCACCCCAGCAAGGGCGCTGCCCTTGCATCCCGGCAGGGCGCTGCCCTGCACCCGCAAGGGGGCAAGCGCCCCCTTGACCCGGCGTGTTTTGGGGGCAAGGAGTCTAGAATGTTTTACCATTCTATGACAGGACAGTTTTATGACAAGGCAGTTTTATGACAAGGCAGTACGTTACACACTGCGTGTGTGCCGCAGTCATAACGACCACTTGAAACGTGCGTAGGAATGTTTTGGTAAGAGAGAGATGGGGCAAAGAGAAGAGATGGGGCTTTCTTCAGAACGTCCCTTCTCCTCTCACAAGATTTCTGGTCAGCACAGGTTAAATTTTGAGTGCTAACGAGGTGCCCATTGCAGCGGCAGACTGACCGTAAGCGCCGTTGCGGGTGTAACCGCTGGCGGCTTTGCGCATCATTTTCTCAAAAAAGCTGACTTCATCAGCGCTGAGAAACGGCTCGGCCTGACTGCTCACGATAGAACTTGAGGAACTGCCCGCCGCAAGAGTACTCGAAGGCGCAGCAGAAGACCCCGTCTGCGTACCAGCAAGCGCCGCGCTGACAGAAAGACTTTTGGAGCTAAAGCTGGCTCTGTCTCGGACAGACAGCCCTTCGTTCGTTACAACGGCTGATTCCGGCGTAGAAAACTGGGAAGCAAAGCCGTTGGCTGTTGTTTTTCCAGACGTTTCCTGCCGGGTGGTATTTGCCCTGTCGGGTGCTATCTGTTGTATAGGCAGCGAAGTATCAACCTTCATCACACACCCCCATTGATTTCTTCTAGCTTTACCCCTCCTTACCCAGTCTCGCAACTCTTTTTTATCTAGAGTTTGTCATGAAACAGGGCGACCGCAAGCCACAATCCTTTGTAAAGGCAATAATCATCTTTTTATTATAGTGAAATAGCCAAAAAGAGCGATTCCGAATCGCAAAAGAACGTGCTGGTTTCGAGCAGGAAAAACACGAATTTTCCATTGTGTGCGGGAAAGTGATGTGTTAGGTTCGCCACGGATCGCCTTTTTGGGGTATTTGCGGGCTGCATTCGCAATCGTTTTTTTCCCGAAAGGTGCGCATCCGAAAAATTTCAATCACCCTTGAGGTGGGAGGCTTCAGATGAAAAAACTGGTAGCTGTTCTGTGCGCACTGGGTCTGCTTGTCGCGGTGGCGGCACCTGCCGTGTTCGCCGCTGAAAAAAAGGTCGTCATCAAAATCGCCGGAATGAAACCTGAAGGCGAACC
>JAVVPW010000069.1:0-4886 GCA_036655575.1 Bilophila sp. | reverse complement strand
GCGGCAAATTTGACGTACAGGTGTTTCCCAACAGCCAGCTAGGGAAAGAAGACGCCTACATCGCCAGCACCCGCAAGGGCATCATCCAGATGTGCGCCACCGGCACGCAGACTTCTGCTCTGCATCCCGCGATGGCCATGTTTGAAACCCCTATGTTGTATGACGATCTGAATCATGCCCGCCGCTCTATGGAAGGCACGACCTTGCAGCTCATCACCGAAGGTTTCACCGAAAAATCTGGCCTGCGCGTTCTGAACGCCTTCCCGCTGGGATTCCGCCACTTCTATACCAAGAAAGCGATTTCCACCATGGAAGACCTGCACGGCCTGCGGATGCGCGTGCCGAACATCCCGTTGTACATCAACTTTGCCAAGGCTTGTGGCATCAGCGGACAGCCCATGCCGTTTGCCGAAGTGCCGAGCGCGCTTGACCAGAACGTCATCGACGGTGGCGACAGCCCGTTTGCCGATATTGTCGCCCTCAAAATGTATGAAATCACGCCCAACATCACCCTCAGCGGACACATTCTGGTGATCCACTCCCTCTATATGAACGAAAAGTTCTACCAGAGCCTTTCTGCGCAAGAAAAGAAATGGGTAGATGAAGCTGCGGCGCGCTCTGCTGACGACATCTGGAAGATCGTGACAGAAGGCGAAAAAAAGGCCGTGGAAACCATCACCGCTGGCGGCGGCAAGGTCTCCCATCCTTCGCCTGAATTCCACAAGGCCATGCAAGCTGCGGGACAAGAAAGCTGGAAGCTCTTCTACGAAACCGTGCCCAATGCCAAGGCCATTCTTGACAGCGCCGCGAGTTATCGCACTGCAAAGTGATTGTACGCCGGGGTACCCTGCTCCAACAAAGCAAGACGTTGACTCGTTTGCGTCAGCAACGGCTTTCGAGTGCAAATAAGGGGTACTCCGGCTCTCATGTGTTGGTTTGCTGTTTTTTCAGTACACGCGCCTTTTTGGGGGAAATATGAGTGAGAGTCATGGTGTCGAGTCCGCGCCGCAAGCCGAAAAAGACGCTTCTCAGTGGAAACTGAACGGCGAACTGCTTTTTGAACTTTTTTGCGCGGCTATTTTTCTGGGAATGATCGGACTGGTGTTTTTCAACGCCTTTCTCCGGTATGTCTTTCGTTCCAGCTTTCCTCCGAGTGAGGAATGGGCACGCTTTCTGTTTATCTACATCACGTTTTTCGGTGCGATTGAGGCCTTTTACCGCAACAAGCACATTGCTGTTGACATGTTTGTGAATCTCCTTCACGGCACCACGCGCAAGTCTGTAGATGTTGTTGCTTCGGCGCTGACGCTGTTTGCGCTCGGCCTGCTTGTGGTTGGCGGGGTGCAACTTGTGCTCCAGACAATGGACACCTACACCGTGTCCACCAACGTCAACATGGCGCTCATCAACGGAACCCTGCCGATCATGGCAGTAGCGGCCTTCATCATCCGGGCGCGGGAATTTATGGTTCTGCTCGCACGTCCTGCTGACTCGTTCGTCAAAATCAAGGAGAGCTGAGCATGGAACTCGGTGTTTTTCTCGCCAGCCTCTTTGGACTTCTGTTTCTGGGCATTCCGATCTGCATGGTGTTGCTGCTGTGTTCTGTGGTGCTCATGCTGTATTCTGGCATGTGGGACACCATGATTATCCCGCAGGCTATGGTTGACGGCGCCAACAACTATCCGCTCATGGCGATCCCCTTTTTCGTGTTTGCGGGCGAAATCATGTCGGCGGGGGGGCTCTCGCAGCGGGTTGTGAAACTTGCCCAGCTCATGATCGGACGGGTACGCGGCGGGCTTGGCTACGCTGCCATTGTTGCAAGCATCATCTTTGCTGGTCTGATGGGGAGTTCGGTGGGTGAAGCGGCGGCGCTTGGCGGTCTGCTGTTGCCCATGATGGCGGAAGTCGGGTACAAACCGGGACGCGCTGGCGCTGTCATCGCTTCCGGTGCGATCCTTGGGCCAATCATTCCGCCGAGCACCAACTTCATTCTGCTTGGCGCGACAGTGGGTCTGTCCATCACCAAGCTCTTTATGATCGGGCTTATCCCCGGCTTGCTCATTGGTCTGTGTCTGCTTGTGACGTGGTTTGTCATCGTGCGTGTTGACGGCTACCACGACACCATCACCTTTACCCGCAAGGAAGCCGTCAAGATTTTCATCGACGCCTTGCCCGCGTTCATGATGCCCGTGCTGTTGCTTGGCGGCATCCGCTTTGGGGTGTTCACCCCGACAGAGGGCGGTGCCTTTGCAGCGGTGTACGCCATTGCCGTGTGTATGCTCTACTATCGGGAGCTGACCTTTCGTGAGTTGCTCCGGGTCAGCGCCCGCGCCGCACGCACAACGTCTGTGGTCATGCTCATTGTGGCAACCGCAACCGCTGTGGGCTGGTTCATCACCTCCGCACAGATTCCCATGCAGATGGCGTCCTTCTTCTCACCGCTCATTGATAGCCCCATTCTGCTGTTGCTCGCTATCAACGTGTTCCTGTTCGCAGCCGGCATGGTCATGGATCTCACGCCAAACGTGCTGATTTTCGCACCGGTGTTCTATCCGTTGATCATTCAGGCAGGGATTGACCCCTATTATTTTGGGTTGCTCTTCATCCTGAACCTTGGGATCGGCGTCATCACCCCCCCTGTGGGCACGGTGCTCTATGTCGTTTGTGGCATCGGGAACGTGGGGATTGGCAAGCTGGTACGCGGCCTGCTCCCCTTCCTGCTCGTGGAAATCCTGATGCTCTTCATCCTCCTCTTCTTCCCCAAGCTCTCCCTCATCCCACTGGGATGGTTGATGTAGTTGCTGTAGAAAGAGAAGCGCTGTTAGCGTAAAAAAGCGCACCTCAAACGCGGCTGTCTGTGCATACGGATAGCCGCGTTTGTTGTGGAGAAAAAACAGAGAGGGGAACCTGTTGGTTCCCCTTTCAAGTGGTCACAATCATGACCTGTTTTCAAGACGTCCTATCGCCAGACAAAGCTGACGCGGAAAAAAGAAAACTGTCGCTTGTACAGCGTGCTAGGCTTAGAGCATTTTGCTTTTGAAACACTCCGTGTTGCGGCGGCTGCCACTTTCGTGTCAGCAGAGCCTTTTCATCCTGAAATGGCTCTCATGCGTCAGCCGGAATCTTTGCGTAGAGCGTTCTCACAAAATCCCACAGTTCTTCACAAGAAAAACCTCTATTCTCCACATTCCTCGCCATTAAGCTCGGCGCGGAATTTGCGTGAAAGACGGAACACCACCACCTTGCGGGGGGGCAGTGTGATAGATTCGTCGGTCTGTGGATTGCGCCCCTTGCGCGCCTCCTTGTCATAGGCTTCAAACTTGCCAAAACCGCTGACAAGAAGGGCATTGTCCTGCTTGATAGCCTGTTTCATAAGTCCAAGGAGAAGCTCCACAGTGTTCTTTACATCCACACGATTCCTGTCTGTTTTCTCATAAATAGCCTCTACAATATCTGCTTTTGTCAACGCTCTGTTCATGAACCCTCCGTATCGTAACTATTCCAAGCAGTCTTTACAGACTCGCCAATCTTAAGGCTCCACAGAGAACAAAATCCACCCCTGTTCCTTGTTCCGTTTAAAGCCGGACTGTATTCGGCAAAAACCGAAACGCTGTCTGAAGACCGCCCTTACCTCGCCAGAACCACATACGCGCGATACGCAAACGGTACTGGCACCTTGGTATAAAAAAATAACAGATTGCACACATGCGGCTGTAGCGCACGAAAGGGTGCGACAACATCCGTTCCTTTTCAACTGACTTCACCGTGTTTCTTTCAATCCACAGCCCACATACCGTCGGTCTGCGCGGATACCAAACCCTGTCGGATATGAGAGCCTCTTCCCGTTTCTAGGAAAAGGCTCTGAAAATGCGTTACCGCAAAAGAGCGTCATTTTCATCCGTAAAGGGTTTTAACATGCAGCGCGGATACGCCCTGCAAGTTCCGCCATATCCTGACTATCCGCATACCCACTTTGTGGCCATGCCTTGAGACCGTCTCCGTCAAACCGGGGGATAATATGCCAGTGGACATGCGCCACTTCCTGCCCGGCAGCCGGAAAATTGTTCTGCACGACATTGAATCCTTCTGCACCCGTCGCCTTCATGAGAGCACTGCCCACACGCTGTATTGTCTTGACAAGGCTCACACCACTGTCTGGTGAAACATCAAGCAGCGTTTCCCAATGGACTTTAGGCACGACAAGGGAATGCCCTCTGCTGACAGGATTGATGTCCAGAAAAACCACAAAATCGTCCGACTCAAACACGGCTGCGCAAGGGATTTCTCCCCGGACAATCTTGCAAAAAAGACAGGTTTCCTGCTGCTCTCCCGTCATAAAGATCTCCTTCCCTCTTTTTCGAGCACGCGGGGCACTCGACCTTTCAGGGGTTCTGTGAAAAGATTCGCTCCCGGTTATCCTGTCTGCCTCTATTGCTTACAGGCCTCCTTATGTTGAAGCAGTGCTGTACTACAGCGAAATGGCGCTACCAGTACAAACTTGTAGACTGTAGAGGCAATCATACTGGCGATTCTCGTATCCGATAGCACTACCGGACGGAAAAAAAGACAGACCCGAGCTGTCACTGTATGTGTCATGCGCCGGGGCTATCCCCAAGGTGTACTGTTTCTTACAATCTAAAGGTAAACAAATCAACACCCATGCGAAAAACGAAATGCAACAGGGACTGCTTGAGTGGCTCCACCCAGCTTGGTAATAATCCAACAAGTTATGACCAAAAGACAGAACAATTTACGAAAATTTTCCCCCTTTTTCCCGAAAAAAAGTATAAAAAAAAAATCGCCCCTGTTGTTCCTTTTTTCATTCCCTTCGCAGGCTGTCCCCACCGCTGTCTGTTCTGTGCTCAAGACAAGCAGACAGGGGTGCA
>JAVVPW010000068.1:0-9782 GCA_036655575.1 Bilophila sp. | reverse complement strand
CGACCTGGAGGAGGACAGGTCGCCGCAAGGGAAAGGAGGAGGTGTTTTCTGGAAGGTTAGGGGGATTGCTTGTGCCACTTGAAGGAAAGAAAACCAGTGCCAAGAAGCTGCTGAGGCTCTGGACGATTGTTCTTTCAAACGTGTTTTCCGCTATCGTTACGGCTGGGGCCGATTGTTTTCAGGTGTCCTGACCAAAGGCGATCAGGACGCCAAGCAGGAGGGTACTGAACCTTTTGTGCAAACAACGGGGAAACATTCGTGTACAAACACTCGCGGCTTGATCTCGTCACCGTGGTGTTGTCTTGTCTATAGCAATCGGTGTGCCAATATCGTTACTATGGAATTTTATTGGATAAATTTATTTCCTTAGCAAAAGCCACAAACGCTTATCCGAAGAGTGTCTAAAAATCAGTCGCATTTTTTAGGCAGTGTATAAAAATCGTACAACACCGGTGAGGTGATCATTTCATGCGCAACAGTTTTGCCGCACGCTCTTTTTCTTCCTCACACAACGGGCACGCTGTTGATTGGTGGATGATCCCAACGCGGCGCGATCCCCAACCGGGATTGAATCCGGCCTGTTTTTCCAGCCGCGTGGAAAGCGCTCGTAATTCTATGAGCAACTCACCCCGCAAGCGGATGAGTTCGCGTCCGAGCGCAGACAGGGCATCAGGGGGGGTATCTGAGCAAAAGGACAGGTTGTGCAACCCTTCAAGGGTCTGGCGGAGCTGGGCATGGAGGGCAATAAGACGCGGTTCGGCTTCGGTGATGACATCAAAAACAACGCGCTGCTGCTGCACGGTGAGCTTTGCGGGCAAGGGGAACTGCTTGTTTCCAAACAGAACATGGTGTGGAACAGCCAAAGGCATGAAGCCGGGGAGATCAGACGGTATGGGGACGTTTTTTGGGGGAGCCGGTGGAAGTTGCCCAAGTGGCAAGGTCTCCGTGGCACGGATGGTTTCCGGCATTCCGGCTGCAAGCAACAGAAAACTCAGGCTCAGAAGCAGGCGGAGAGTGAAGGCGGGTGGCAGCATGAAAATCCTTGGTTCATTCTGGAAAAAGATCAAGGCGTGACCCTCTGACGGACACTTTTTTGCAATAACTATACCAGCAACACCGCCACCTGCGTAGAAAACTTCAGGAAAGCGGCGGGGGGAGCGTCGAAACACTCCAGACACCCGTCCACGCGGGCACAGATTCGTAGCGCGTTGCCGCCAGTATCAGACGGGCGGCGTGCAGCTTAAGCCCCGTATCACAGCACGAGCCGCCGTACTTCACGTCACCCACAAGCGGAAAGCCCCGTGCCGCAAGCTGAACTCGAATCTGGTGCGTTCGTCCGGTGTGCAGACGTACCAGCAAAAGACTCGCGCCGCGAGTTCGGCGCACACACAACGCGGTCAGGCTTGCGTCCTTGCCCGCCTCCGTTGCGAGCATTTTCTCGTATCCGGCTTCATCTGTCTGCTTTGCAAGGCGATCCTGAAGGTGTTTCGGGGTTGACCACGGACAGTCCCCGCGTACCCAGAGCAGATATTCCTTGCGCACCGAACCGTCGTGCCGAGCCAGCGCGTCCGTAAGCGCACGCAAGGCGGTGTAGGTTTTCGCCACCAGCAACAGGCCGGAAGTCTCAATGTCCAGCCGATGGACAGGCGTAGGCATGAAGTCTGCACCGCTGTAGTGCGCGAGAAGGCGGGTAGTGAGGCTGTCCGTGTGCCCTGTGCCGGGATGCACCGCAAGCCCCGCAGGTTTGCAAAACACCAGCAGATCGTCTGTTTCCGCCACGATGGGCGGCAAGGCAAGACGGCCTTGCGCCACAATCTCGCCTGTCTTTGTGCCTTTTTCCCCTACGTCTGCAAGCTGTTGCAACCCACCCGCCGCACCGGTGCTGCAAACAGCGAAAGGCGGAACACGGATTTCGTTTCCTTGTGCAACCCGGTCAAAAGGCTTGGCGCGTCCGCCGTTGATGCGCACCTGCCCGCTTCTGATCCAGCGGTGCAACACACTTGCTGGCGCGTCAAAACGTCGAGCCAGAAACTGCAAAAGTTTCTGCCCCGCTTCAGCAGACGAAACAACGAGCGCTTCAGCCATACTCCCCCACTCTTCACATCGCTTATACCAGCCAGCAACCCCAGCCGTCACCTTACAATACGTCTAACTCCGGTAATCCGCGTTGCAGTTAACGTAGTCGTGGGTGAGGTCGGAGGCCAGCAAGGTGTAGGAACCAGAGCCAGAGCCAAGGGTGATGTCGATGGGGAGATCGCGTTGCTTGAGCGGCTCGGCAAGCAAGGTGTCAAAATCAAGATCCGTCGGCTGTCCCTTGCGGAACAGTTCCACATCACACAGAGACACCCGCACGTCATCCGGGTCAAATTCTGCCCCACTGCGCCCTACCGCCGCAACAATGCGTCCCCAGTTGGCGTCTCGACCATAAAGCGCGGTCTTCACGAGCTGCGAATGCCCGACCGTGCGCGCCACCCGTTCGGCATCGGCATCAGAAACCGCACCGACAACCCGAATCCGCGCAACCTTGGACGCGCCCTCACCATCTTGCACCAGCATGTAGGCAAGATCCCCAAGGATAGAGGTGAGCGCTGTGCCAAGCGCCGCAAGCGTTGGCGCGTCCGCCACCCGGACACCAGAACAGCCGTTGGCAAGACCGTACAGCGTGTCGTTGGTGGAGGTGTCACCGTCAACGGTAACCCGATTGAAGGTCTGCTTGACGCCGTCAGCAAAAAGTTGCTGCCAGTCTGTTGCGCTGATGCAAGCGTCACAAAACACCACCGAAAGCATGGTTGCCATGTTTGGGCAGATCATGCCCGCACCTTTAGCCACACCCACCAGCCGCACGGTGCCACCGGGAAGCGTCACTTCACGGCTCGACATTTTGTGAAAGGCATCCGTGGTCATGATGGCCTTGGCGAAATCTTCCGGGGTGGAGGTGCCAAGGTCTGCTGCCAGTGCAGGCACGGCCTTTTCCCAGCGCTCCATGTTGAGCTGCGCGCCGATGACGCCTGTGGAAGCCGGCAGAATGTCGTCCGGCAAAAGTCCAAGAGCTGCGCTGACAAGCGAGAGCGTCGCCCGACAGTTCTGCATCCCTTCGTCACCTGTACAGGCATTGGCCTGACCGGAATTGAAGACCACACCTCGCGCTTCCGGGCGCGCTTTGAGAAGAGCCTTTCCCACAAGCACAGGTGCGGCAGGGAAACGATTCTGCGTAAAGACGCCCGCTGCAACAGCGGGAACATCACTCACGGCAAGCGCCAGATCCGCACGGCCTTCCTTGCGAAAACCAGCTTGTGCCGTGGCAAAACGGAAGCCTTTGGGGACAATGGTCATAACAGTTCCTCACACAGTCAGAGTTGCGATTGTACAGCGAGAAAGAAGTATGCCACGCTTGCCCCGGACACGCAATTCTCATTCCCGCACTTGATTCTTTCCATGCTCCACCCCGGATAACAGGAAAACCCGCTGTCTACCCCTTGACCGCAAGGGTGAATACACACTACATGAAAGGCCTACCCTTCGAGTTTTTACAAGACAGGAATGTTATGAGCCAGTCCGCATTTTACGATCTCGCGGTCATTGATAATGTCCCCTTCGGCCTGACAGGTTCGCAGGGACGTTTTTTCGCCTTGCGCCTTGAACGCCCAACCTGGAAATCATGGGCGCCGGGACAATTTGTCATGGTTCGTCCGCAAGGATGGGCACTTGATATGCCTTGGGCACGTCCTTTTTCCATCTGCCGGGTGAGCACCAACGAGCTTGTGCTGTTCTTTCAGGTTACTGGAAGAGGTACAGAGCGCATGGGTACCCTCCGGCGGGGCGACCGCATCCACCTGTGGGGCCCGCTTGGCAACCGTTTTGCGGTTGAAGGTGGTACGCCAACGCTGTTGCTGGCTGGCGGCATCGGGATCGCGCCGTTTGTGGGGTACGCTGAACGCCATCCCACACCGGGGGTACTGGCTATGGTTTTTGGGCACCGTCAGCCTGAAGACTGTTATCCTGTGGAAAGTCTTGGTGAACGCATTGATGTTGAATCGTTTCAGGAAAACAGTCCTGAAGACCTTGCGTGGTTCCTCAAGCATGTGCAGTCGCGCATTGAAGCCTATGCCGAAAAAGACGGGCTGGTGCTTGCCTGCGGCCCCACACCGTTTCTGAAAACAGTGCAAAAACACGCGCTGAACGCGCACGCACGGTGTCAGCTCTCTTTGGAAAACCGCATGGCCTGCGGTGTTGGAGCCTGTCTTGGTTGTGTCACGCAGACCACGGAAAAGTGGCCTGTCGCGGACAATGCTGGAATGCCGGTGCAAACCTGCTCACATGGCCCGGTTTTCTGGGCTGATCAGATCTCGTTGGAGGATTAAGGCATGGATCATCTCGCTGTACGTCTTCCTTCCACTGGCAAGGGAACCCCGCTCGTCTTTAAAAATCCCATCCTCACGGCATCTGGAACCTTTGGGTACGGTGTGGAATTTGCTGAGTATGGCGATCTCACGCGCCTTGGCGGTATGGTGGTCAAAGGGCTTTCCTTAAAGCCCCGCAAAGGCAATCCCTTGCCTCGGATTGCGGAAACTTCGTGTGGGATGCTCAACGCCGTAGGCTTGCAAAACGACGGCGTGGAGTCCTTCATCACAAAGAAGCTCCCGCGTCTGCCGTGGCATGAAACCCCTGTCATCACCAATCTTTACGCCACTTCAGCTGCTGAATTTGCCGAACTCGCTGGCATGTTGTCCGCTGAAGAAGGGATCGCCGCGCTTGAGGTGAACATCTCTTGTCCTAATGTGAAGGACGGAGGGGTGCTGTTTGGACAAGACCCGAAACGCGCTGCCGAAGTGACCGAAGCGGTCAAGAAGCGCGCCGGCGACCTTCCCGTCATTGTCAAACTCTCGCCCAATGTCACGGATATTGCCGCTATTGCGCAGGCGGTGGAAGAAGCCGGAGCGGACGCCCTTTCGTGTATCAACACCCTGACAGGCATGGCGGTGGATGTGGCTACCCGCAAGCCTCTGCTCGCCAACATCGTGGGTGGGCTTTCTGGCCCTGCGATCAAGCCCGTGGCCTTGCGTTGCGTGTGGCAGGTGTGCCAGGCTGTCAGGATTCCGGTCATCGGCATTGGCGGCATCACTTGCGCCAGAGACGTGCTGGAATTTATCCTCGTCGGTGCGCACGCCGTGCAGATCGGTACGATGAATTTCATCAGACCAGACGCTGCTTTTCGCATCGTGGACGAACTCCCCCACCTCTGCCAGCAACTCGGCATCAAAGACCTCTCCGAATTCCGTGGATCATTGACGAAATAACAGGAAGAGGAAAGGCAGCATCAAGGGCGGAACCCCTTCTACAGAGGGGGCTTCCCCTGATTCTGCCTTCTCTCTTGCTACAACGTATTACCAAAAGAACACCTCCATGCCGATCAAGAAACGCTATCAATGGAACCCGCAAGGTGAAGAAGCCGGGGACGAGCGACCGAGTCGTTCGCAAAAAAAGCGGGACAGCACCGCGCTTCAGAACATGGGCGAGGAGCTGAGTGCTCTTTCTCCGTCTGTACTGGCAAAGATGCCGGTGACCCAAAGCATTCGAGACGCGGTACGCGAATGGCAAAAAGTCGCTTCGCACGAAGGCCGGCGGCGGCAGATGCAGTACATCGGTCGCCTCATGCGAGAAGAAGCCGATGAAACCGCCGTGCGTGAAGCCCTTGACGCTCTCAAGGCAGGCCAGACCATCGAAACAGCGTCTTTCAAGCACCTTGAAAAACTGCGCGACGAGCTTATGCTGGCAACACCCGCCGAAACAGTGACCCTGCTTGCAGCCTTCTCCGTAGAAAATCAGGGTGAGGTGCGTGATCTTGTTGCCAAAGCCCGCAACGAACGCGAACACGGACGCCCGCCGCACGCCTTTCGGGCGCTGTTTCGCAAGCTGAAAACCCTGGCAGAAGCCCCGCAACCGGAGCACGCCGCACAATGATGCAGCGCGACGCGATCATCCTTGGCGCGGGTGCCGCTGGCCTCTTGTGTGCGCTCACCGCACGCCGCCGGGGGTTTTCTTGTCTCGTGCTCGATCATGGCCCAGTGGCAGGTCGCAAGCTCCGCCTCGCCGGTGGCGGCAAGGGCAACGTCACCAACCTCACCATCGCCCCGGACTGGTATGTGGGTGAACACCCTGCCTTCCCTGAAGCCGTGCTCCGCCGTTGCCCAACGGCTTTTGTGCTCGACCTTTTGCGCTCGTTTGCGATCGACTATGAAATCCGCGAATACGGGCAGGTTTTTTGCACAGTACAAGCGGCACGGCTGGTAGAAGCGCTGACGAATGCCTGTTCTGATGCTGCTGAACCTTCCAACGGCTCCAGCGATTCCAGTACAGATACGGACACGCTCTTCAATCGGGATCTTGGCGAAATCACCCATGCAGACGGCCTGTTCACCGTGCGCACGTCGGATGAAGTGGTGCAGGCGCCGCGCCTTGTCATCGCAACAGGCAGTCCGGCATGGCCCCAAGCTGGCGCCACCGATGCGGGAATGCGGCTTGCCAGACAGTGGGGGCACAAGGTGATTCCAGTGCGTCCTGTGCTTGTGCCGCTGGTGTTTCCCGAAACGTGGCCGCTGCACGGTCTTGCGGGTGTCAGTCTGCCCGCAAAGGTCAGCACCCTTGCCCCGTCAAGTGCTGCCAGTGCGGGTCGGATGCGGGCGTTCTCGTACCCTCTGTTGTTCACACACAAAGGCTTGAGTGGCCCAGCGATTCTTCAGGCATCGTGTTTTTGGCGGTCGGGACAGGCGTTGCATGTGGATTTTTTGCCGGATCAGTCCGCACTTGACCTCATGCACCAGCCTGAAAACGGCAAGTTTACCGTGCTGGGGCTGTTTCGCAAGCTCCTGCCCTCGCGTCTTGCCGAGCGCCTCATCTCACCTGAGCTTGCCACGCGCAAGGTCGCGCAGCTCCGCAAAAAAGACCGTGAAGCGCTTGCCCTTGCCCTGCACGATCACACCGTCATCCCCACGCGAACCGAGGGCATGGGCAAGGCTGAAGCAGCGGCTGGTGGCGTTGACACCACCGACATCAACCCCCGCACCCTTGAAAGCCGCAACCGCCCCGGCCTGTACCTCATCGGTGAAGTCCTTGACGTGACGGGACTCCTTGGCGGCTACAATCTCCACTGGGCATGGGCCTCTGCCAAAGCCTGCGCTGAGGGGTGGAAAAAGTAAGCTCAGGGGAAGAGGACGCTTTTTTACTTTCTACAAGGGACAACCATGTCGGCTGAACAGATCGCACAACGGGACGCCATGCAGCGTCTCACAGATTTTTTGAACGAAGTAGGCATGTTGCGACACACACCTCGCAGTGGGTACCGCTTTTTAGGGTCAGGACAAGAGACCGTGGCGGAACATTCGCACCGCACGGCTGTCATTGGGTACGCGCTGGCGCGTAAAGCTGGTGCTGACGCCGCCCGTACCGTCTTGCTCTGTCTGTTCCACGATCTGCCAGAGGCGCGCACGGGCGATCTCAATTATGTCAATCAGTTGTACGACACTTCACGCGAACGGGAAGCCCTTCAGGACGCTGTTGCGGGGACGGGACTGGAAGACGATCTGCTAGACATCTGGGACGAACACACCGCCCGCGAGTCCCAAGAAGCCATTCTGGCGCGTGACGCCGACCAGCTTGATCTCATTCTCAATCTCAAACGCGAAAGCGATCTTGGCAACCATTACGCCGACACCTGGCTTGCAAGCGCCGTGCAACGCCTGCACAGCGCCATCGCCAAAGAGCTTGCAACCACCATCCTCAAGACAGATCACACCGACTGGTGGTACCTTGCGCCAGACAGGTCGTGGTGGGAAAAGAAAGGCTGATACGGCCTCTCACTCTTCAGGCTTGTCCAACTCCTTTGGCACAGCCGAAAGCCCGGTTGCGTCAGGGCGAAGGACAATGCCGTGCCGCTTGGCAAGCCAGAGCACACCAAGCGTCGCAAGAACAATGACAATCAGGGTTATGGTTTCAAACATGGCGCGTTCCTATTTGACGATCAGTTGTTTGTCGCGTTCTTCGCGTTCCTGCTCCGGTGTTTTGGACGCTCCCGCACGGGGAGTGGCACGAACACCTCACCCGCAGGGGATGAGACTCAGCCCGTGTTTTTTGGCAACCCGCAACACCAGCAAGGTTGCGCCTACAGCCAGCAATACAAACAGTGTTTCCCACATTGTGAACCTCCAGCAGACTTGTTTCTGTCAGTGTAAGCACGTTCCGGGATGTTGTCCCCCTCTCTGTTGAAGATTTTCCCCACAAGGCGTATACTCCCTCTTGAACAACCAAGTGGCGTGAAGAGATCCCCTTTTTCTGGAGGCATCAATGCTGTTTCGTCGTCCCGGCCCGAAAGCTGAGGAATTGAAAATCATCATCGTGGGCGCGGGAGAAGTGGGGTTTCACATTGCCCAACGTCTTTCTGAAGAGCACAAGCAGGTTGTGGTCATTGACCAGAACGCTGAGAAACTCCGCCGGATTGAAGACAACATGGATGTCCAGACTATCTTAGGCTCTGGCTCTTCCCCGTCTGTGTTGCGAGACGCTGGTGCAGAAGGCGCCTACATTGTGCTTGCCGTGACTGACAGTGATGAAACCAACATTGTCTGTTGCCTGTTTGCCAACGCTATTTCTCCAAAATCCATCAAACTCGCCCGCATCCGTACTGAAGAATACACCGCCTACCCCAAATTGCTGGGGAGTAGTTCGCTCAACATCAGTATGCTGGTCAATCCAGAAGAAGAAATTGTCCGCAGCATTGAGCGCCTGCTCACCCTGCCCGGCGCTGTCGAATACGGGCAATTTGCAGACGGTCGCATCCGTATGGTCGCCATGAAGATTGACGGCGGCCCGCTGGTGGGCGAACCGCTGATGCACTTTCGCAGTATTGTCAACAACGACGGTATCATGGTTGGAGCTATTGCCAGAAACGAGAAGCTCATTCTTCCGGCTGGTGAAGACACGATCAATCTGGGTGACGTTGTGTATTTTGTGTACAAGCCATCGAGTCAGCGGGCGTTGTTGCGTGCTTTGCACCGCAGTCGGGGGATTCTTGACACGGCCTGCATTGTCGGTGGTGGCAACATTGGCCTGCGGCTGGCACGGCTTCTGGAAAGCAAAGGCGTGGACACAAAGCTCATTGATGTGAATGAGGCGCGCTGTCAGGTGCTTGCGGACACGCTCGACGGGACACTGGTTTTGCACGGCGACGGCACAGACAAGGCTTTGCTGGAAGAAGAAAACATCTCCAGAATGGACGCTTTTATTGCGGTCACCGGGGATGAAGAATCAAACATCTTGTCCTGCCTGCTGGCAAAATCAATGGGTGTTCCCGAAACCGTAGCCCGCGTGAACAAAGCGGCCTATCTGCCTTTGGTTGAAGCCATCGGCATTGAGCACAGCGTGAGTCCGCGTCTCTCTGCTGTCAACAGTATTTTGCAGTACATCCGACAGGGCAAGGTTTTTTCTTCCGTAGCCGTAGGTGGAGACGCGGCTGAGATGCTCGAAGCGCTGGTCACACAAGATTCCACCCTCGCCAACTGCGCGATTCAAGGGCTGGGGTTGCCCCGTGGGATGCTCATCCTCGGACTCACCCGCAACGGCGAAGCCTTCATCCCCTCCGGTCAAACCGTCATCCTCCCGCAGGATCGCATCGTCATGCTCGGACTCCGAGAAAACATGAACACCGTTGAAGAACTTTTGTTAGGAAAAAAAGACGACTGAAACAGGGGCGTTGCCCTGAACCCAAAAAGCAGGGGCGTTGCCCCTGT
>JAVVPW010000067.1:0-9864 GCA_036655575.1 Bilophila sp. | reverse complement strand
GAGCCGCTGATGGACGCCAAATTTGCCATTCCGCTGTTGCGTGAGGCACGGTTGCGTCGCATCAAGACCGCCATTGAAACCTGCGGTTGCGTGCCGTGGGAAACACTCAAGGAAGCTGCTGGATTCCTTAATTTTGTTCTGTTTGACATCAAGCATATGGACAGCGCAAAGCACAAGGAAGGGACAGGCGTCGGGAACGAATTGATTCTGGAAAATCTGAAGAAGCTGCTTACAGAATTTCCAGATTTGCCAGTGCTTGTGCGCACACCCATCATTCCAGACTTCAACGATACGGACGAGAACGCACGAGCCATTGGCGAATTTCTCAAGGGACACGCCAATGTCACCTATGAAGCGCTCCCCTATCACCGTCTGGGTACCCAGAAGTACACCTTCCTCGGACGCGAGTACCCGCTCGGCGACATCAAACTCGAAGCCGATGTAGCCCCCCGCTTCCAGAAAATCGTTGACGACACGCGCAAGGCGTAAGCGAAAAACGAATGCCTCCGGGGGCGGGTAGAAAGAAAGCCGCAAAGGTTTCTTTCTACCCGCCTCACCCCCAAAAGCCCTTCTTCAGAAAGTTGCCCTTCCCCCCGATTTGCCTTTACAGCACCTTTGTCACGGTCCAGCCGTTGTCTTTGGCGGCGGCTTCAACGGCGGAACCGCCAAGGGCGCAGATGGTGCCTGTGCGGGCGACTTCAGCCATGACTTCGGCAAATTCGGTGAAGTTTTTGGTCGTTGTTGACAGCATTTCTTCACGCATCTGCTGGCGCGCCTCGTCAGTATCGCCGATGAGATGCCGAGAGAGGGAGGCCATGCCCTTGGCATCCGGCAACAGATAGGTGTCCAGATCGCCAATCGCACCCACAATGGCAAGCGTCAAATCGCGGGGCGAGAGATCCAGATTCCGTAGATACGTTGGGGTGTTGTCGTACGCAAGCAACGTCTTTGTGACGTTGGGGTCACGATACGAAACCTGCGCCAGTGTCCCACTCATGCGGTCAAGCGAACAGAACGCACCGTAGGCACCACCTTGCACCCGCACCTGATCCCAAAGCCACCCCATCCGCAGATGTCTGGTGATGACATGTGCAGAGCCATGCCATACATAGCCGAGATCATAGAGATTGCAGCCCTTGCCCACATAGTTGACCTGCGCTGGAACAAGCAGCGCTTCACCACGTTTTGCGGGTGCAACAGGACGCAACGGTTGCTGTTCAAACGTACCCAACGGCAAGGCCTCGCCAAGCGTTGCAACCAGCGGTTCCACAGCGGCAAGCGTGCGACTGTCTGAAGTCAAGTTGATGAGCGCACCTTGCTGGTGTACAATAAGCGTGCGCAACTGTTCCAGATCCGCAAGAATGGCAGGCCATTCAGCCTTGACACGCTCTGGAGAGAGACGCTCTGCAAGCTCGCGCAACGCATCGAGATAGGTGATGCCACCGATACGCTCGTTGATCTGCGCGGCAGAGCTGTACGGCGCACACAGCCGGGTTGTAACAAAGCTGTGTCCAGCAGGAATGAGCGCTTGCTCAAGACGCGCACGCTCTTCAAGTACCATCTGTGTGAAGCGCAACGGGTCGTCAAAACGGGTTTCAAGCAGAACTTCTGCCATGAGTTCAAACAGCGCACCTGCCTTGTCTGCCGTAGCCTTGCCACCGAGACAGAGCTTTGCCACCGGGGTGCGGGTGCCACGAACCGTGGCTACCAGCGGCGAAGCGTCCAGTCCACCGGTTTTTGAGGCCAGCAACGTGCCAAGCTCGACAAAATCGCGCCGTTTCGTGCCCATCTCTGTGAGACAACGCCCAAACAACGGCAACAACGGCAAGAGCTTTGCGGGTACAGCGTCGAGCGGGAACAGCACTTCGGCATACAAAATGCCGGAGGTGTCAAGATCGTGCGTCAGGGTTTCAAAAGCGCCTGCTTTCCCAAAAGCAACCGGAATGCTTGTGTTTTTCTTAGGAAGATCGGCAAGCGTCAGGCCGGGGATGGTTTCCAGCGCTTCCGGGCTGTCCGGGGTCTGCTGACTGGCGCGAAGCGCTGCGGCATTCGCTACAATTTCCTTGTGATCCTCAGCAGAAAGCGCGGTGTACAGGCGTTCGAGCTTGGCGGCTTCGGCTTCCTCGCGCTCTTCGGCAAGGTTGGCGTCAGGCACAAGGATCACGGTTGCACGGTGGTCGTTGTTGAGCAACCAGCGGCTGATGGCACCCTCAAAAACCTTTTCCCCAGACGCGAGACGAGCCTTGAGGTTGGCAAGCGGCTTTTCCCACGCCAGCGGAGCCAGCGGGTCACCGTCGTACAGCCATGTTGCCAGACAACGAATCATGGCTGACAAACCTCTGGGGAAACGCCCGGAATTGTCTTCACGCAGATCAAATTCCACACTGTTGACAGCGGCTTCCACATCAGCTTGCGGGATTCCGGTGTCCGCGAGTTCTGCCAGCGTCTCAAGGATCAGCATCTCCACATCCTGCTCCGTTCCCGGAACAATGGAACGCAAGCCCACGGAGAAATAGGTCTGGCGCAGATCTGTTTCCAGTCCGCCGCCGGTCAGATCTTCGCCAAATCCCGAATCAATGAGCGCTTTGCGAAGCGGTGAACCCGGCAAGCCCAGCAGGATATGCTCAAGCATCTCAAGGATAAGCAGCTCTTCGGTGTCGGCGGATTCACAAGTGAGCCAGTTCAGCGTGATGTGGCCTTTGTCACCGTCTTCGCCCGCAGCGTAGGCAAATTCCAGTTGCCTTGGGGTGTCAAGGTGGGGTTGCAGCGGGACAGCGCTGTCGGTAGCGCGCAGGGTAAAGCGGTTGAGGTAGGGTTGCAACAGCTCGAAACGGTGTTCTTCCGGGTCGTCACCCCAGAAGAAAAAGCGTGCGTTTGAGGGGTGATAGTGCGATTCATGGAAGGCCTTGAAGGCCTTGTAGGTCAGGTGTGGAATGACTTCGGGATTGCCGCCGGAGTCAAGACCGTAGGTCATGTCCGGGAACAGCGAGTGCTGGGAATGCTCCATGAGTACAGAATCAGGCGAGGAGTACACGCCTTTCATTTCGTTAAAAACCACACCCTTGTAGCTGAGTGGCCCAGCAGCGTCGTCGGCTTCGATGTGCCATCCTTCCTGCTGAAAGATGGTTTCGGTGATGCGCGGAAAGAAAACGGCATCAAGATAGACATCGACAAGATTGTAAAAATCTTGAAGATTTGCGCTGGCAACGGGGTAGCAGGTTTTGTCGGGAAAGGTGAAGGCGTTGAGAAAGGTCTGGAGTGAGCCTTTCAAAAGTTCCACAAACGGCTCTTTCACCGGGTATTTTTCGGAACCGCACAGCACGGAATGTTCAAGGATATGGGCAACGCCCGTGGCGTCTTTGGGAGGCGTGCGAAAGGTGACGCCAAAGCATTTGTTTTCGTCGGTATTGAGCACAGAAAGCAGCTCCGCACCTGTTGCTTCGTGACGCCAGAGCTTCGCTGTCCCGGAGATTTCCGAGACAGCAACCTCACGCACCAACGTAAAACCATGAGTATTCATTATATTTCCTCACCGCGCTTGATGACAGCCTGCATACCGCCGAGCGCGTTGACAACGTTGGTGATGCCGTTTTTGCGCAGACGGAGCATGACTTCATAGGAGCGCAACCCGGTGTTGCAGATAAGGGCGATGGGGCGATCCTTGGGGAAGGTGGGGAGTTGTTCCTTGATTTCCTCAAGCGGTACCGCGTGCCATTCGCCGGGGTGTTTTTCTGCGGTGGCGTAGGCGGCGGCAGCGGGGCGTGCGTCCACGAAATAGACGTCGTTGTGCGCGCGATCTTTCCAGAGTTCGGTAAATTCCTTGGAGGAAACCGCTTTGAGCTGTCCAGAAAGGATGTTGTCCGCCACGTTTGCCACCGCGTTGATGGTGTCCATTGCCGAGGCAAAGGGTGGTGCGTAGGCTATTTCGGCGTTAGCAACATCGTCGAGTGTGGGCTTGCCAAACTGCAACATGGTCGCAACAGCGTCGATGCGGGCCTTGAGCGCGTCGCCGTCTTCACAAAAGCCCTGCATCCCAAGCACACGCCGTGTTGCGCGATCTACCACCAGTTCCAGCGTCATCATCCGTTTTTCCGGGTAGAAATGCGCTCGGTCAAGCTGTTCGAGACTGGCGGAAATGGCGTCGAACCCTTCGGATCTGGCGCGATCAAGGGTCAATCCGGTGCCACAGGCAGACATCTTGAAGAGTTTGACACACCACGTTCCCACCGCGCCAGCAAACCGCGCTTCCTGACCACTCGCGCTGGCGGCGTTGGTGCCAATGACCCGCCCCTGACGGTTGGCAAGTGAGCCGAGCGCCAGAACAAAGGGCTTTCCGGTGATAAGGTTTGGTGTCGCCACACAGTCACCGCCCGCGTAGATGTCGGGGTCAGAGGTCTGCATGTAGTCGTTGACGAGAATCCCGCCGGTTCTGGCGTCAAGCTCCAGTCCTGCGGCCTTGGCAAGCGCGTTGTTCGGGGCGTAACCGGTAGCAAACACCACCAGATCCGCATCCAGCGTGCGCTTGTCTGTGATGACACGCTTGACCGCACCGTTTTCACCTTCCAGACGCAGCACCCGTTCTGCCGTGTAGACACTGACGTTGTTGGCTTGCAGGTCGTGCGCGACCATATCAGCCAGCGGTGCGGACAAGACACCGGGCATCACCTGCGGCAGAAATTCCACCACAGCGGTCTTGATGTCCCACATGTCCGCCAGCGCCACGGCTATTTCCATACCGATGAAGCCCCCACCGATGACAACCGCGTGTGTTGCCTTGCCGGAGGCGCAGATCTCGTGCAGGTCGTGCGCGTTTTCAAGGTTGTTTGCGCCAGTCACACCTGTAAGCTCCCGACCTTCCACAGGGGGCACTTTGGGAAGACTGCCTGTACCGAGGATCAGCTTGTCATAGGGGAGGGTTTCTTCCGCGCCGGATGGCAGATCGCGGACGACAACGGTGTGCGCTTTTTTGTCAATGGAGAGCACCCGCGTCTTGTTGCGGACGGTGATGTCTTTGAGATCCTTAAAATAGTCTGGGGTACGGATCGCGCCATAGGTGGTTGCGCGCAACGCATCGAGTGAACTGACTTCGCCGGAGACATAATACGGTATGCCGCAACCGCCGAAGGAAATATTGGTATTCTCATCAATCATGGTGACTTCGGCGGAAGGGTCAAGGCGTTTGAGACGACTTGCCGCTTTCGGGCCAAGGGCAACCCCGCCGATAACGATCACACGTTTGGACATAGTTCCTCCTCCCTGTACAACAGGGGTAGAATGGTCAACGGATACCTTCTGACTTGTACGCTTTTCTTGCATTGCCCGCAACAAGGATAAAAAAAGAACGAGCTGCGCACCGTTTCGAGTCTTGCTTGAAAAAAAGTTCACAGCGCGTTGACAGGTGGAAAGCGACTGTCTAAAGTTCCTTTCAGTTTCTCAGGGCGGGGTGAAATTCCCCACCGGCGGTATTCCAGTCATGGAAAGCCCGCGAGCGCCTTTCCTGTGAAAGGGTCAGCAGATCCGGTGTGAAGCCGGAGCCGACGGTAACAGTCCGGATGAAAGAGAAAAGACACTGCCTCGGTTTTTTGGCGGATGTATCCGTCACGTCCGTGGCGTATCTGTCGCCCTGATGCTGCACCTTTCTGCTCAGGAGTGTTCCATGAGTCAGCATCAGTTTTCCACGAGTCCCTTGCAACGTGTTGCAGAGGCGCTTGCCGCCATGCGCCTTGGAAAAGGTGTCCTTGTCGTTGACGATGAAGACCGCGAAAACGAAGGTGACATGATTTTTGCCGCCGAGACCCTTACCAATGAGCAGATGGCCTTGCTCATCCGCGAAGGGAGCGGCATTGTCTGCCTTTGTCTGACAGACGAACGGGTGCAGCAACTTGACTTGCCCATGATGGTCAAAAACAACACCTGCACCAACCGTACCGCGTTCACCATTTCGATTGAAGCCGCGACAGGCGTTACCACCGGTGTTTCCGCTGCCGACCGCGTGACCACGATCCGCACCGCCATCGCCCCCCACGCCGCACCTTCAGATCTGCACCATCCCGGACATGTCTTTCCCTTGCGTGCTCGACCCGGTGGCGTGCTCGAACGCGGTGGACACACCGAAGCCAGCGTTGAGCTTGCCCGTCTGGCTGGGTTCTCGCCCTGTGGCGTTCTTTGCGAACTCACCAATCCCGACGGCACCATGTCCCGTCTCCCTGAAATCAGACGCTTCTCCCAGCTCCACACTATGCCCATCTGCTGTGTTGCAGACATTGTCAAGTACTTGCAACAGTAGAATATTTTCATTTTGAAAAGGTTCAAAGGCTCTACGGCGCAAGGAAGAATGAAAAAGGAATCACGTTTGACGGTGATTCCTTTTTTTTGGAGAGATGTCAGGTTGTGGGCTTACTTTTCAGAGCTTGTCACCTTCTTGGTTCCTTCCCATACGCGATCTGCCTTGGGAAGGGTCTTCAAATACTTGAGCCATGGGTGCGTCTGTAAGTAAGCAGGGTCTTGCTGCAACTTGCGGCTCATCGTCAGGATAGGCGGCACGATCTGCTTGATGTCGCCTGCAAGGGCAGGGGCGATGGTGTAGCCGGACGCCTGCATGGCCGTGTTGATCGCCTGTTGACTGAAGGTGATTGACGAGGTGAGGGTGTCTAGTGCCTTCGCCGGGTTGTGGAAACCAACGCTGTTTTCAGCCGAAACATAATCCCAGAACAGTTGTCCCTTGCGGACAAAGTCGCGTGCCTGAATCAGCAATTGATCGTAATCAGCCGGCTTGACGCCCTGAAATTCTGCTGCCAGCCGCACAGCTTCGTGTGCCTTGACGGAATATTCTTGCGCGACAAGCAACTGACGGAAGGTCTTTTCCTGCGTAAACAACACCCGTTGCCGTAAATAGTCTGCGGTCTTATCCGCATGACACTGCCGACACGCTCGCAGTTCTGGGTCCTTCAAGGGCGATGTCCACCAGTGGCTCGACATCTTCTTGCCGTCTTCGCGTTGATACGGCATGTGACAATCAGCGCAGGACACGCCCGCAGCACCGTGCGGCCCGTTGATCCATGTTTCATACTCTGGATGCTGCATCTTGATCATGGGTGTCCCAGATGCAGGGTGCGTCCAGTCCGCAAACTGTCCTTCAAAACCAGCCTGCTTTACGTTGCCCTTGTCCTTGTAATACTGGTACATGTCTTCAGGATCAAAGCCATTTGCCCACGGAAAGACCGGGCGCATGGCAGGGCCTTTGTTTGGCGCTGTAAAGTAGTATTCCACATGGCATTGCGCACAGACGAGGGAACGCATTTCGTTGCGCGAAATGTTTTCTGGTGTCTTTCCAACCGACTTCAGATAATCCTTGAGCGGTTCACTGTAGAGTTGCAGAGCCATGGTCTGCGGGTTGTGACATTGCGCACAATTGATGGTGTCTTCCTTCAGATCGACTTCTGCGCGGAAGTCGTTGACATCCTTTGTCCAGAACTCGTTGCCGTACTTGGCAACCCAGTCAACCATCCTGGGCGTCTTGCAGTTCCAGCAGGTTGCAGGGAGTCCGCCCTTTTCATTGTAGCGGTTGATGCGGTCGATGTTGAGAAAATCTTCAATCGCATGGGTGTGCCCGCGTGCTTCACGGTATTCATACATGAAGGGATAGCCAAGCCACAGGTTCTTCAGGTACGGCTGGGCGTGCTTGTAGCCTTCTGGGAGAGGATGCACGTTGTCGTTTTTTGAAAAATTCACAGAGCCTTTGTACTCTGTCATGATCGTGCTTTCATCGTTCTTCAGATAGGACGCGAACTGTTGCGGAAACTCTGCCTTGAAGTCAGAAGTCTTCTTTGCCTCCGCAGCGAGCTTTGTTTTGTAGACAGGTGTTTTCAATTCGGTTGTGGAGACATCGGAACACCCAAGCATACCCATAACAGCACACAAGGCTGCAATACCAACAACATGAGAGACAACACGACTATTCATCTGCTACCATCCTTGTGCTGACAGGCTTCATCCGCATATGCTGCACATTACGGTGACAATCAATGCAAAAAGGCTTTGCGTCCATACTGGCTACATTGATGTTTGTCATGGCATGGCAATGCTTACAATTTTCATTGACGACATGCTTTGTTGTCAGATTGGCAAAGAGCGGAAGTTGTGGATTGCCAAGCGTGTTGACCCAGACATCCCGCGTTCCTTCCATGGCCTTGAACGGCAATTTTGACAGCAGTACAGTCGGAGCGTGGCAGTCATTGCAGCTCAGATTCGCGTGCGTGGAGAGCTTGTGTGTCACAGCGGCCTGTTCCATGATGTGACAACTCGAACAGAACGGACGCGCATCAGTCACTCGCATCCCGAATGCCAGCCCTGCAAGCACCAGTACACCAATCCCAACCCCGCCAAGCACTCCTTTCCAGACCGACCCTGCACCGGGCGATTTTCCAGACATGCTGACCTCCTTCTGCAACAAAGTGAGGAACGCTGTATTTTTCCCTTAGGTACAAAAGCAACCTCCTGAAGACTCTTTGTACCTTTTACCATGGAGTATATTTAAACCAGAACGTGTTGTCTTGTAAAGAAAAAAGGAACCACGTTTGACGGTGATTCCTCTTTTTTCCAGCCGCTGAGGGAGGCTTATTCGTCTTCGTGCTTGTGAACTTCGTCTTCCAGAGCTTCAGCGCGGCGGATGATCTGCTCAAGCTGAATATCCGCGCCAAGGATGCCGATGATTTCGTCTTTGGCGTCAGCGATGACCGTGGACACGGTGATGATGAGCTGTCCGGTACACTGGGACTGGTGGACATCCATGATGTGCATCTTGCCGGTTTTCATGGGTTGCTGAAACCATTCGCGGTTGGCGTAATCGTACCCAAGGGGGAAGGATTCGTACTTGTCCTTGTATTCTGAATCAATGACCGTTGCCTGCGATTTGCCTTGCGCGTCAGTCACATACACATACTGGATGAAGGAATACTCGCGCACAAAATCGCTCAACAGGCGCGTGAGTGACGTGTTGTCCGGGGTCTTTTGGCAGTCAAGGGCGAGGCGTTCCACAAGGTGCGCTGCCAGCTCTCCGGCAACGCGCTTGATCTGGTCGAACTCGCTTTCACTGTTGAACATCTCAGGCATGTAGCGGTGGATGAGGGCGGTGATTTCCTTGTTCGAGAAGGAGGTGTTGCGCCCTTCCTCGTAGGCTTTCATGATCTTATTGTGGATCTGACCGATCGCCGGGTGCTTTTTCGAGACCTGACGTTCCGGGGGCAACTTGAAGACCTGATTGATCCAGTACGCCACACCCGCACGTCCGGCCTTGTCGTTGATGATGATCGGCACGGAGCGGTTGAGGATCTTGGTGGTATCGAAAATGTTGTATATTTCTTCGTTCTTGGACAGCCCATCGACATGGATACCCGCGCTGGTGGCGTTGAAATCCTTGCCTGCGAAGGGGTAATTGTCCGGGATATGGTAGTCCAGTTCCTTCTCGAAATACTCCGCAATCTCGGTGATGACGGTGGGATCAGCGGCCTCATCGTTGCCGGTGAGGGAGATGTAGTCGATCACCAGCGCTTCAAGGGGGGCGTTGCCTGTGCGTTCGCCAAAGCCCATGAGGGTGCCGTTGACGCCACCACAGCCGTAGAGCCATGCGGTCACGCCGTTGACGAGCACCTTGTGGAAGTCGTTGTGTCCGTGCCATTCGAGCCACGCGCTGGGCACCCCTGCCTCATCGGTAAAGGCGCGGACAATGCGTTGCACAGAGCGGGGGAGCGACGCGCCGGGGAAGGGTACGCCGTAGCCCATGGTGTCGCACAGCCGGATTTTCACAGGCATGGAGGCTTCTTTTGACATTTCCATGAGCTTGCGGGCAAAGGGCAGACAAAAGCC
>JAVVPW010000066.1:0-9904 GCA_036655575.1 Bilophila sp. | reverse complement strand
GGCGGCGCAGGCGGCGGCGCAGGAGGATCAACGGGCGGTTCTGGTTCCACAGGAGGCTCTGGTTCCACAGGAGGCTCTGGTTCCACAGGAGGATCAACTGGTGGATCAACGGGAGGTTCTGGTTCCACAGGCGGATCAACAGGTGGTTCCACGGGCGGAACGGGAGGCTCCACGGGCGGATCAACAGGAGGTTCCACAGGAGGCTCCACGGGCGGATTGACGGGCGGTTCCACAGGTGGATTGACGGGCGGATTGACGGGTGGCGTTACCTCAGGAGGTGTCTCTACAGGCGGAAGAAGTGGCGGTCTCTGAGATGGGAAAAGGCTGTCATTTCCTGTAGTTGGAAAGACTTCTGGAACACCTGTCGTCGTGTTCATCTCCATAGACCCACCCGGAACATAGTATTCCGGCTGCATCCATTTGGGGGTGCCGTCCAGACCACCAAGACTGAACGTAATACCAGACTTCAGACCGCTTACACCCGCATAGCCATTGTTGCCCATGTAGGTATAGTCACCAGCGGCTACATGCGCACCGTGCTGACTGATGATTTCAAACGGACGCCCGCTGAGGCCAAGATCCAGCCCATTGATGCGCGTGATGCCTATTTCGAGTGGCGTTGCCGGTTCGTTGATAGTGTTAGGAGTATCAAGACCTTGCGGAATCTCAATGCTCCCCTGCTGCTGCGTTGTCACTTTTATGACAGGAGCTGTCTGTTGCACAGCCACCTGTTGCGCAGTCACCTGTTGCACAAGTGTTGGCTGTTGCACAGGTATCTGTATGGTCTCAACAACCACCTCTTGCGTTGACTCGGCAGGGGCTAATTGTTGCGCCGACACCAGCTGTCCCTGAAAAAAGAGTTGCGGGAGTGCAGCTGGTGCGGCAAAGTAGCCTTGCAGATTGATACTGGAACCATCCGCAAAATGCAGGATACAATCAGTGCCGTTTTTCTCCATTACAACCGTGTCAGGAGGAAAACGCATGTCCAACGTGCTCTGAGAGTTGACCGAAAGTGTGACCCTGCCCTGAGCTGGCTTTTCTACGATGATCGTTTGCATAGCGGTTCTCCAAAACGCTCCTTCGGTAGAGACAATCAAGTCCGCCGAGGCGCGTGTATATCAAAAATACATATATAATCTTAATAATTAGTTCAAACGGCAAACAAATGTCAATGCTTCTTTCACAAGTACACGCACAGGTCGTTGTCGTTGTTGAAAACAAAAAAATCCGTCAGGGCGTACCATGACGGATTGTAGACGTACAACAAATGCTCTAGGCTCGTGGCTCTTCTGATTCTTCTGATTCTGGCGTGAGTTCCGGGATGGCGTCTTCGTTTGTGTCTGGTGCAACGTATGCGCCGGGCATGGGCGTGTCTCCAAGGTCTGCCTTGTCTCCAAGCCACGGATTGAAATAGCCGTAAGTGATCCACGGGCAAGCGCGTTTGATGCGTTTGCGGAAGTTGTTGAGTCCGACAGAAGGCCCAAAGGGGATACCCTCAAGCAGCGACGGGTAATATTCAGGATCAATATTCAGATTACGGAGCTGCACAAAGGTGACGCCCGTACTCTGAAAAAGTTCGATGAGCGCTTCAATCTCCTCTTCCGTGTCGGTGATTCCGGGGAAATAGAGCAGATTGACCGCCACATGCACCCCGCGAATCCGCGCTTCCCGGATAGACTGCCGTACATCGTCTTGCGTGTAGCCATTCGGTCTATAATAGCGGTTGTAGACTTCAGGACGAGCGCTGTTGAGACTCACCCGGAGCGAGGTCAGCCCAGCATCCGCAAGAGCGGCGACAGCTTCAGGGCGCGAGGCGTTGGAATTGAGATTGACAGTGCCGTGCCCGCCTGCTTCCCGGAAACGCCGCACCGCTTCAATGAGCAACGGCGCTTCAGTCAGAGGTTCGCCTTCGCAACCCTGCCCAAAGGAAAAGACCGGATGTTTCGTTTCGTTGCGACCGTGATACAGCATGACTTCAAGAATTTCATCGGCAGTCGGCGTGAAGCTCATGCGATTCTGCGGCGTGGTGCAGATACGCGAACTCTTTTCTTGTTGCGAAATACACCCAATGCACCGAGCGTTGCAGGTACGCGAGGTCGGAACGGGCGCTTCATAGCGTCCAAGACAGAGGTTACGAGCCGCAGGGCAGGCGTAGCGCAACACGCAGTTTTGCATAAGATGCTGCATCAGACGATTGTCTGGATAGTCCTGCATGATCTTGTTGGCGGTGCGTTCGATCTTGGCTCTGGAAATGCCCTTGAAGACCTGCCGAACATCCGTATCCACACGCTTTGCGCAGACATAAAAGCGATCGTTGGCAAAGCCCACCGCGCCATAGGCAAACAGCGGCAACATCGGCGCGTTGGCATCCGTAACGTAGGCAGGGTGCGCTGAAAGCGTGTGTGCCGGAGCCGCAAACGCCGCTACAGCCAGCTCTTCGAGCATCTCTGTTTCGCCGGTTTCCGGGTTCAGACCGACAGCACGGCGTCCGGGAAGCAGAAAAAGTTCGCTCTCGTCAGGCAGGGGGATCAGCTCGTCAGGACGCGGAAGACTCCACTCCCCCCCCCGCCGACAGAGCAACAGCAGGTCGGGATGATCGTAAATATGCCCCTGCTCGTCAGCTGCGAGCATACGAGGGCGGATAGAAGGCGCGGCCATAAGCGTACATCCTTGCGGTTGGAAGTGGTTCCGAACAAGGAGTGTGTCTTCCTTGCGCAGTAAAAGGTTTGTAGAGCGTATGCAAGGGGTCTGTCCAGAGCCTTTTCCCGATTTGCCCTGTCCTTGACGTATAAAGGGCAAAGAGAGCGTTGACGTTTTGTCCGTGATGCAGGTAGTATGCTCGTTTATCGAATGTCGTATTGATTCGCAAAATGCAAACGTGTTTGAATTGGGGATGTGTTATGCTGTTGGCGTTTATGCTTGTGCTGTTTGGTGGGCTGGCTTTTATGTTTTTTTGTATTTCGCGGAGTCAGGAAGCCTTGCAAAAGGCCATGCGTGAAGATCACGCCCAGCTAGAAGATCGCCTGACAAAACTCGAAGCGCACGTCCGCGCAGGTTTCGGCAGTCTGAACGGGTTTGCAGATGAGCGGGAGTACGCTCCCCCCACGCTCAATCAAGACAGCGCGTATCCAGAATCGCAACCCTTTTCAGAGGGAAGCTCTCCTCTTGACGCGATGAATCTTCAGCTTGAACCCACAGCAAGCCCAACCTCTTCCCGCACCCCCCACCGCGAAAGCGGCTTGCCCGACCTGAAAATGTAACAAAGCAAAGAAGATCGCCATCTTGGGTGCAGGGCGCTAGGGGCAAAGCCTCTCAGGCTTCGTTGTAGCTGGCGATTTCAATAAGATTGCCATCTGGATCGCGGACATAGACAGACAACATGGGGCCGGTAGCGCCTTCCCGTGGTACAGGGCCTTCCACCACGGTGACGCGGTGACGCTTCAGATGCAAAAGAACTTCCGCAAACGGTGTGCGGGTGACAAGACAAAGATCTGCCGAACCCGGCACAGGGTGCAGAGCGTGCGGCGAGAGTTCCTTGCCAGCCTGATGCAGATTGATTTTGGTGTTGCCAAAGGAAAGCGCCGTTCGTCCGCCTCCAAAGGTAAACGCCACCATGCCCAGCACTTCCTCGTAAAAGTGACGGGTTGTTTCAATATCCGCAACGGTCAGTACAAGATGGTCTAGATCGTCTATGCGCAAGTTTGTCATGACAGGGCATCCTTCTACAAGTCTGTAAAAAACATTTCTTGCAGGAACCATGATCGTACTATCATAGCTGTTTTTTGAGAAAATCTCAACAGCTACCCGGCTCCTCCTGCCAGGTCACAAAAACAGCGCCTTGCGTCTTTAAGACAAACGGTGTATACATTTCGGTTCGTTCTGGTATAGCCCCCTATTTTTCCGACCTGTTCCCGACCTGTTCCCGATTTGATCGGGCAACCTTCCATGAGGATACCTTCTTGAAAGATCTAGTGCGTAACGAGAAACTGCGTAATGTTGCCATTATTGCCCACGTTGACCACGGCAAGACCACTCTTGTCGATGCTCTTTTCCGACAGAGCGGTATTTTCCGAACGGATCAGCAGGTTGACGATCGCATCATGGATCGCATGGATCTGGAACGGGAACGTGGTATCACTATCTCAGCAAAAAACTGTGCAGTGACATGGCATGATGTCAAAATCAACATCATTGACACCCCCGGTCACGCCGATTTCGGCGGCGAAGTGGAACGGGCGCTGTCTATGGCAGACGGCGCTATCTTGCTTGTAGACGCCGCAGAAGGCCCGTTGCCGCAAACCCGCTTTGTGCTGCGCAAGACGCTTGAAGCCGGACTCAAGGTCATTGTTGTTGTCAACAAAATCGACCGTAAGGACGCCCGCGCTGAGGAAGTCCTCAACGAAGTCTATGACCTGTTCATCGACCTTGACGCTACCGAAGAACAGCTTGAATTTCCTGTGCTCTACGCTATCGGGCGCGACGCTGTGGCGATGCGGGCGCTTGAAGACGAACGGGTTGACCTCACACCGCTTTTTGAAACCATCGTCAAGGTGGTTCCGGGGCCTGCGTACAACGCAGACGAACCCTTCCAGCTTCTTGTCTCCGATCTGGACTATTCCGAATATCTTGGGCGTCTTGCTGTTGGTCGCAGTCTGCACGGACAGGTGCGTTCCAAAGACGCGCTGGTGTGTGTCAATGAAGAAGGCGTACCCGTACCCTTGCGCGTCACCAGACTGCAAGCCTACGAAGGGTTGCGTCTTGTAGACATTGACGAAGCCATGCCCGGCGACATTGTGGTCATCGCGGGTATGGATGATGTCGCCATTGGGGACACCATCTGCACCAAGGACGATGTCCGCGTGCTCCCCCGTTTGCGCGTTGACGAGCCAACCGTTGCCATGCGCTTTACAATCAACACCTCTCCCCTTGCCGGACGCGAAGGGAAGAATGTGCAGTCGCGCAAGATCCGGGATCGCCTGCTCAAGGAATCGCTCATCAACGTGGCTGTCCGTATTGAAGAAGCCGATGAAAAAGATTGCTTTATCGTCAAGGGACGGGGCGAATTTCAGATGGCTATCCTCATCGAAACCATGCGCCGTGAAGATTTTGAAATGTGCGTGGGCAGACCAGAAGTCATTCTCAAGCGCAAGGACGGCGAACTGCTCGAACCCATCGAACAGCTCTATGTGGATTGCGATGAAGCCTTCATGGGTGTGGTGACCGAAAAACTTTCCCAGCGCAAAGGTCGGATGCTCAACTGTGTCAACAACGGCACAGGCCGGGTGCGTCTAGAATTTTCTGTTCCATCACGCGGACTTATCGGCTATCGGGACGAATTTCTTACCGACACCAAGGGTACAGGGATCATGAACTCCCTGCTTGCGGGTTACGAACCGTGGCGCGGCGATTTCCCCAGCCGTTTCTCAGGTTCCATCGTATCTGACCGTGCTGGCTGTGGCGTGGCTTACGCGCTGTTCAATCTGGAGCCGCGTGGACAGCTCTTTGTGGTGCCGGGTGATCCTGTCTATGAAGGCATGATCGTGGGTGAGCACAACCGCGACAACGACATCGACGTGAACCCTACCAAAGAAAAGAAACTCACCAACATGCGTGCGTCCGGCAAGGACGAGGCCGTGGTGCTGACACCAGTGCGCCCCTTGACCCTCGAACACGCGCTGCATTTTGTGCGCGAAGACGAGCTGGTTGAAGTCACACCCCAGTCTATCCGTCTGCGCAAAATCGAACTCAACGCCCTCAAGCGCTATCAGGCTCAAGGCCGTAAAAAAGCTGATAAGTAAGGGGGGAGGATGGGAGCCTCCGGCGGCTTAATGGGCTACCGCCCCTTAAGAATCCCTGTTTGGGGGGCATGATGCCCCCCAAACCCCCTCAGTTTCAGGATATGCGGGTCATCGTTATGTTTCCGTTTCATCCTCACTGCTGCCGCCTGACGACCTTGGGTGGGCTTTATCGTAGACGCGCATCAGTCTGTCAAGAGTGACGTGGGTGTAGCGTTGGGTGGTGGAAAGGCGGGCGTGTCCGAGAAGTTCTTGCACGGTTCGCAGATCCGCACCGCCTTCAAGCAGATGTGTGGCAAAAGAATGCCGCAAGGCGTGAGGGCTGATGTGTTGCGGCAGGCCAGCCTCAAGGCGCAAGGCTTCCAAAATCCGTGCAGCCTGCCGTCGATCCAGCCGTTTTCCACGATTCCCTACAAACAACGCTCTCTCTCCCGAATCCCCCAGCAACGGACGAACGCGCATCCAGTTCTTCAGTGCCTGCACCGAGGTATCACTGAGCGGTGCCAGACGTTCCTTGCCACCTTTGCCAAGCACCCGCACAAAACCACTCGCTGGCTCCACGTCCAGCACATCCAGCCCCAGCGCTTCAGAAATACGCAAGCCTGATCCGTACAGCAATTCCACCAGCGCCAGATCCCGAAGTTGTGCCGCGTATGCCGCATCTTCAAGCGCGGGTGGCGGGGTGTACGGTGCAGCCTGCGCACCGGGTGGTGCTGGCTCAGACGGCGCACCGTCAAGCAAGGCAAAAACCTGATCCACATTGAGCGCGCCGGGATAACGGATTTCCTGCTTGGGATTGCGTACCATCTGTGTAGGATTGTTCTCTATTTTGCGATTGCGCAAAAGATGTCGGAACAAGGAGCGCAGCGCTGAGAGTTTGCGACTGATTGAGCTTCGAGCCTTGCCTTCCCGGTGCAAAAAGGCGGAAAACTGTTGCACATGGCGTTTTTCAATAGCTCCCGGACAGGCTAGCGTGCGCTCTTCGCTCTGCAACCATGTCTCGAACTGCTGCAAATCCCGGCGGTACGCGGCAACCGTGGCCTCGGAAAAACCTTTCTGGATCAGCATCCACGACAAAAACGCTTCCGCAGGCGCTGGCAACATGTCGTCGGTTTGCACGGCTGGTCGGGACAGCGTGGCAAAAGACGGACGGGTACGCCGGATCATGGAACTGTGCGCGCTCATGCAAGCCTGTACTGCAAGTTAGCCAGCCGTTGCACCCGTCCGCGCACTTCGAGAATCACCACCGTTGACCCTACGGTTTCGGGAGGCAACGCGAGCTGTTGGCACAGATCGTCGGCACTGAGCGCCGCGCCCTTGCCAAGCAAGGTCAGAATCCGGTACTCAGGGGAAGCGGGATCAAGACCATGCGTGTCCGGCGCAACAGGCGCCTGCGGGGCAGGTGAAAAACGCTGCACCGGGGCAGGATTTGGGCGCACGGGCTGGTTTGGAGCTGCTTGGTTTGGAGCTGCAACGCCAGGAACTGCCGACTGCGACACGCCCTGCCGGAGGCTTCCCCGCAGTTGCGCGGACAAATCTCTCAGAATGTCGGCAGAGGAGAACACCGCTTGCGCACCCTGCCGCACAAGTTCCTGACATCCTACCGCAAAACGAGAACCAAGCGCACCGGGGACAGCGTATACCGAGCGGTTTTGTTCCAGCGCAAGCCGAGCTGTGATGAGGCTCCCACTGCGCAAGGCCGCTTCCACCACCAAAACGCCCAGTGACAAACCGCTGATGAGGCGATTGCGCACAGGGAAATGGCGCGGATCAGCTCTGGTACCCGGCGCGTATTCTGAAAGCAACAGCCCGCGATGGCTGATTCTCTCGCGTATGTCATTGTTGTCTCTCGGATAAGGCACATCAAGCCCGGCACCGAGCACCGCAATGGTACTGCCCGGCAGATCCACACTTGCCAGATGCGCTTGTCGATCAATGCCCATAGCAAGCCCAGACACAACCGTCACACCAGACGCCGCCAGTCCTCCAGCAAGCGACTGCGCCGCACGGACGCCCTCAAACGAACACGCCCGCGTTCCGACAATCCCGATACAGACATTGGACAACAGCGACATATCCCCCTGACAGTACAAGCGAACAGGCGCGTCTGGAATTTCGCGCAAAGTTTCGGGGTACCTTGTGTCTGTCCAGAGCAACACGGTGCCGCACAGCACTCGCGTGGCGTTCCATTCCAGTCGCGCTGTCGTGCGCCATGACCCGGACAAAAACGCCGTAACCTGCTCGTCACGAATCCCGGCAGCGCCCCATTCTTTGGGATTTTGTACCGCTGTGTACGCTGAACCGAACACCGTCAGCAGACGTTTGCAAGTACGCCCACCGATCCCTTGCGTATGGCAAAGCGCAAGCGATGCCCAGAACTCTTCACGACCCACCGCATCAAGCGCTCCAAGAGCACTCGGAATTTCAGGAATCGCCGAGGCATAAGGCTTTTTTTCGCTTTCAGAGAATGACACGGCTTGTCCTTGTACAGGTTCTTCAGGGATTCAATCCCAATTTTTTGCCTGTTTTCGCGGCTTGTGAAGTGGGATAATCTTCGTAGAGGACACGGTAATGCAGCTTGGCGCTGTCGGCATCCCCTAGCCTTGCGTAGGACATGCCCGCCTTGAGCAGAGCGTCTGCGGCTTTGGGATGTTTGGGGTAGCGTGCGGTTACATCCTTAAACACAAACAGCGCATCCGCATATTTCCCTCGGAGATACAGGCATTCTGCTTTCCAGTACAGCGCGTTTGGAGCCAGCTTGCTGGTGGGATAGGCCGCCATAAACGCATCAAACTGCTTTTCAGCTTCTACAGCGCGGTGGCTTTCATACGCACCAAGAGCGTTTTTATACGCGCCCTGTTCGGTTGTACTTTTGCTCGTCCTTGGCGCAGGCTGTACAGCTCTGCCTTGTGGCGGCGCACTCGCGCTCTTGCCCGCACTTGAACCCGTCGCCCCTGTTGCGTGAGGCAGGACATATTTTGTGACGTGTTGTGCCGCAGGGACGGGTTCTGCAAGCGCTTGCTGCACGGCCTTTGCCCCGGAATCTTCAGGGGGCGGTGTCAGCGCCGTGGAAGTGACGCCTTCTGAATGCGTTGCGCACCCCGCACACAACAACACGGCGACCAATCCGAACCAACCCCAATATCTCATGCTTCCTCCAGCCTTCCAAATTTCTTCACCCACCATAGTGCGGATAGCCGTGCATTTCAAGGTGTGAGAGGCCTTGTCACCAACAAGTCGCAAAAGGCTCTCAAGCGACATTGTGTCCGCAAGCGCGGCGGCGTATACTCATTCTCAGTTGCATTTGAAGCGATCGACAAAAAACCAGCACCATCATCTTTGGAGTCAGTCTTGAGCAAAGAATACGAACCCCGAATGCACACCGCCGAGCACGTTCTCAATCAGACCATGGAACGCCTGTTCGGGTGTGAAAGGTCATACAGTTGCCACCTGAATGCGGGCAAATCGAAATGTGACTACCGTTTTCCGCGCCCGTTGACAGACGCCGAAGCAGAGGAACTCGAAACCCGCATCAACGCTGTCCTCACAAAAGATCTCCCGGTGCGGGAAGTTTTCATGTCCCGTGCCGAAGCGGCAAAAGTGGTTGATCTTGGCAAACTCCCCGCCCATCTTGCCAACGCTCCAGACGTGCCTATTCGTATCGTGTCCATAGGCGACTACGATGTTTGCCCGTGCATTGGTGAGCATGTGGAAAACACCCGCATGAGTGGCCTGTTTCGGATCGTGTCGCACGATTTCACTCAACCAGACGAAACAGGCTTTGGCAGATTGCGTGTGCGTTTCAAATTGGAATCACGGAATGAGTAGAGCCTCTTCACCGTGAAAAGACCTTATTCTGTGTTTTACAACCAGCATCTTTCTTGGTATTGCCTACAAGAACAATCTATTGGAGGAACATATGCGGTTTACGGCAGCAGTTGTTGGACTTGGAAACATTGGGCGTTACGCCCTTGAAGCACTCGAAATTCAGCCGGATTTCACCTGTCTTGGTGTGGTACGCAGAAAAGAATCTCTTGGCGTTGACGCGCACAGTCTGCGGGGTATCCCGGAATTTGCCAGTCTTGACGACCTCGTAGCCAAAGCTGGCA
>JAVVPW010000065.1:0-9990 GCA_036655575.1 Bilophila sp. | reverse complement strand
TGAAAACACCATCACAAACTTGCAGGTGCAAGCAGAAAACCTGCAAGCCGCAGAATCCCGCATCTCGGACGTTGACGTAGCCACAGAAATGACCAACTTCGTCAAGACCCAAATCCTGACCCAAACCGCCGTCTCCATGCTAGCCCAAGCCAACACCATGCCCCAAATGGCGCAAAAGCTCATCGGCTAAACGAGATAGAGCAAGCAAACAAACAAGACTACATAAAGCAAGACTAAAACCAAAAAATCCGCCCCAGTTTGCGCGCTGGGGCGGTTTTTGTTGTCCTATCTATGCAGAATGCAAAGGCTTTTAATACCGATACAAATCCGCCTTGAACGGGCCGTCTACCGGAACACCGATGTACGCGGCTTGTTTGGCATTCAAACGACTCAGCTTGACACCCAAACGCTCAAGGTGGAGACGGGCGACTTCTTCATCCAGCTTCTTGGGCAAGGTGTACACCTTTTTCTCAAGCTGGGAAGAGGCCAGATCCATTTGCGCAAGCACCTGATTTGTAAAGCTATTTGACATTACAAAACTCGGATGCCCTGTCGCACACCCCAGATTCACCAGCCGCCCTTCCGCCAACACCACCAGCGAACGACCACTTGGCAACAACCATTTGTCCACCTGCGGCTTGATCTCCGTGCGCACACAACCCGGCGTTTCTTCCAGCCATGTCATTTCAATTTCATTGTCGAAGTGACCGATATTACAGATGATCGCTTCATCCTTCATGTTCGCCATGTGTTCGCCCGTGATGACATGATAGTTGCCTGTCGCTGTGACAAAAATATCCGCTTCTGTCAACGCATCTTCCATGGTAGTGACTTCATAACCTTCCATAGCGGCCTGCAACGCACAGATGGGGTCAACTTCAGTGACCAGTACCCGCGCCCCAAAGCCACGCATGGACTGCGCACAACCCTTACCCACATCACCGTACCCAGCTACAAGCACAACCTTGCCCGCAACCATGATGTCTGTAGCGCGCTTGATACCGTCTGCCAAAGACTCACGGCAACCGTACAGATTGTCAAATTTCGATTTAGTAACGGAGTCATTGACATTGATTGCAGGGAACAAGAGCTTGCCTTCTTCAGCAAGCTGATACAGACGATGCACACCTGTCGTTGTTTCTTCTGACACACCACGCACCATAGAGGCAACCGTTGCCCAATGTCCGGGTGTTGTAGCCAGATTCAGTGCCAGACGATCCATGACACATTGAAATTCTTTGCTCTCACACGGTTCTTGCAACAACGCATGATTGTTTTCAAGCTCAAGCCCCTTGTGAATCATCAGCGTTGCGTCGCCACCGTCATCTACAATCAGATCAGGGCCAGAACCATCAGGCCACGTCAACGCCATTTCAGTACACCACCAGTACTCTTCCAGTGTTTCACCCTTCCATGCAAAGACTTTAGCGTATCCCAGATCTGCAATCGCAGCGGCTGCATGATCCTGCGTCGAAAAGATATTGCACGATGCCCAGCGCAGATCCGCACCAAGCGCATGAAGCGTTTGAATCAACATGGCTGTCTGAATCGTCATGTGCAAGGAACCTGTGATTTTCAGTCCCTGAAGCGGCTTCTTGTCACCATATCGCCGAATCAATGCCATAAGCCCCGGCATTTCGCGCTCAGAAAGCTGCATTTCCTTTTTACCGAACTCTGCAAGACTCATATCTGCAACTTTATGAGAAAGTGAAAGATCAAGCGCTTGTGTTTTTGTAGACATACATGTTCTCCCTGTAGTCGAATGAAAGAGTTATTGGAATGCAACGCACGTCATCTGCGTCGAGCAAGTGTCAGATTAAGAGCCAGATCCTGCTCTACAGGACGCCTTGTACTCTTGAGCACCTCAAGCCCCGCAGACAGCAACAGACGCTGCAACGTAGCCTCGTCAAACCCAAGCCACAAATCGCCGTAATCTGAGCGCATTTTTTCTTGCGTGTGCCGATCAAAATCCGTAACCATGACCAGCCCGCCGGGTCGCAACACTCTGTGGATTTCCATAAGCGCACAATGCGGCTCGGAAAGATGATGCAACACCATGTTGATACTAGCAAAATCAGCTTCACCATCGCACAGCGGCAAGTGATGCAGTTCGCCAATCCGCAAGGAAATAGACTCGTCAATCCGATCCGCACCTTCAACCGTAAACCGCCGCCGGGACAGCTCCAGCATCCGAGGTGACCCGTCAACACCGATGATCTGCCCCGCCCGCCCGCGCATCTGCTCAAGCACAAGCCCCGTACCGCAACCAAGATCAACAGCAACGGCACATGGTTGCGGCATAGCAGCGCACACAGCTTGCGCCAGATCAAACCCACCCAGCACGTCGCGGCTGAGCGTGTCCCAATGGTCGGCAATGGCGTTGAAAAACTGGCGCGTCTTCAGAGCGCGGTCTTCAATGATCCGCGAGGCCATGTCCGCATCTGCCCGCAACACCGCATCACACGCCAAAAACGGCGCCGTAGCTTGCATGAACGCCGCGCCCTCACCCTCGGTGACTGCCGCGTAAAACGCCCAGAGGCCGTCTCGGCGCGAGGCCAGCAAGCCCGCTTCCGTCAAGATCTTTAAATGCCGCGAAACCCGCGACTGACCCATTTCCAGAATCCGCACCAGCTCGTTGACCGAAAGTTCGTACTGACCAAGAACATGGATGAGGCGCAACCGGGTTTCGTCGGATAAGGCCTTGAAATAACGGATAGCATGAGGCATGAGCGTTCACAGTGTTGAAGATGTGTCTGGCTGTATCAAGATTGACTGATGTTTAAATATCAAGAAAACCAGATGCAGTCAAACACAAATCGTCCTGCGCTCACTCGCTCTTTTCGTTGTGGAGCTTGCGGAAGATGGTGCTGCGGTTGATTTTGAAGACTTCGGCGACTTTCTGGACAGAGCCATGAACGCGCAACGCTTTGCGCAGGATACCGCTTTCGATGTCAGCCATGATGTCTTTGAGTGGGCGGTCGTAGTTGATGCCGTCGTCGGGGGAAAAGAGATCTTCGTGCTCGGTACCGACCATGTGCCTTGGCAGGTCTTTTACGGTTAACAGTCCTTGATCCTTGGTGATAATCAAGCTGTGCATCAGGTTTTGCAGCTCGCGCACGTTGCCGGGCCAACTGTATTGGCGGAGCAATTCCATGAGTCCGGGCGCAAGGGACATCTGCTTGCGGTATTTGGTGGTGAACATGACCAGAAAGTGGTTGACCAGCGGCAATATATCGTCTGGGCGTTCGCGCAAGGCCGGAATGTTCACAATGGCAACGTTGAGGCGGTAATAGAGGTCGCGCCGGAACAGCCCTTCTTCCACGCGCTCCGCCAGATTGCGGTTGGTTGCAGCGATGATCCTCACGTCAACCTTACGCGGTTTCGAGGAGCCAACGCGCATGATTTCGCCATCTTGCAAAACGCGCAGCAACCTTGTCTGCATGGGCAAGCTCAGTTCACCGATTTCATCCAAAAAAACCGTGCCCCCGTCCGCCATTTCAAAATAACCGCTCTTGCCCTTGTTACCCGCGCCTGTAAACGCGCCGGGCACATAGCCAAACAGTTCCGACTCGGTGAGTCCTTCAGAGATGCCGCCGCAGTCCACTTTCAGGAACATTTTTTCTTTGCGCGGACTGAGTTCGTGCGTCAGCCGTGCGATCACGTCCTTGCCGACACCGGTTTCACCAAGGATGAGCACGGTGGCGTCGGACACGGCGAAGCGCTCCACAAGGCTCATGACATCGCGCATTTCCCGACTTTCAAACACAGGCACCAGTTCGCGGGTCTGTTCACGAGCCATGAAAGCCAGACGATCGTGGAATTGTTCGATGAGTTTTTTTTGCGCCGTCATTTCGTCTTGCAGTTGCGTGAGCACCGTAATATCGCGGGCAAACGTAACCACAAGGCACAGCTCGTCTTTATCATCAAAAACCGGAAAACCTGTCAGGACAAGCCGCTTGCCATTGCCAAGCTGTTGCACATGCGTCGCAGGCTTGCGGGTTTCCACAACTTTTGGGTTGATAATACGGTCAAACACACCTTGCTGCACCAGAGCGCGGACGTTCTTACCGACAATATCCTCGCGGCGCAGCCCCGTGAGCGTCTCGTACATCGTGTTGACGAACAAGGTTGTCCCGTCCATATCACTGATGAACACACCGTCAGACAGGATATTCAGAATACTTTCAAAATGCTGTGCCAAGGACTGCATGGGAACTCCGGTGTAGCGTAATTGGAGCTTACAATGCTAGTGCCTCCTGTTCAATCCGTCAAGCTGAAGACCTTCAGGGCGCTGCCAAGGCAGGGCAAACGCATCACATTTTGAGAGCCTCCAGAAGGAAATCGTCATGCAACGCGACCTTGAATCTTTTGGCTTTCATGCAGGAATCAGCCTTTTTGCGTTGGCTCTTCACTTGCATATGCGGGCATACGCTGGCATTATTGGAGCAGGATTCTTATGTTTTCTGACGGATTAGACACTCGTTGTATGCTGTATGCCGGAGAAGTGATCATGTATACCTGTACATTGACGATTCTTGTTTTTAGTACGGACTTGACGCTGGAGTCTGTCCTCAGTAGCATAGTCCCTGCTGAACAATTTTCACACACTGTACAGCGTTTTTCTACTTTTTCACAGAAGTTAGCTGCCACGGGCGACATCGTTATTATAGATACACCTACAGAACTGAGCTTGTTTGAACTCCGCTCCTGTTGCAAGAAAGACGCTGTGCTTGTTTTTTGTACAGAAAGAGCACAAGAAGCACTGTTGCACAGCACGGACTATCAACAGCTTGATGATGTATGGTTCAAGCCATACACGGAAGACTTCATTGCTTTTCGCTGTAAGGCGATTTTTTCTCTGCTCAAAACAAAGAAAGACCGCGATCTTTTTCAGAATTACCTTGATACCACTATTGACAGCCTTCCAGATATGATCTGGTTTAAAGACCTTCAAGGAAGGCATCTGAAGGTCAACAACGGTTTTTGTAAGGCTGTTGGCAAGGAAAAAAAGGATATTCAAGGTAGAGATCATTATTTTATCTGGGATATTGATCGAGAAGAATACACTAAAGGTGAATACATCTGCCTTGATACAGACCAGGCTGTTCTTGCAGCGAGAAAGACCTGTTTTTTTACAGAGCATGTCAAGAGCAAATACGGGATGCGCCAGTTCAGAACCTATAAGTCTCCCCTGTTTGACGAGACAGGTACCATCATGGGTACAGTTGGTATTGCGCATGATGTGACGGATCTTGGAAATATGGATGCAGAACTGGATCTTCTGGTGCGCAGTCTGCCCTTTGCCATTCTTGTAAAGGACGAACACGAACGCATCGTCAAGGTCAATACAAAATTTGAAGAATACTTCCATATTGCAGCAAAGGATATTGTCGGAAAAACGTATCCCCTGTGGAGAGATTGTATTCTGTCAAAAAGAGGAATTGTCCGTTTTCTTGAAAGAAACAACGATGGACACCGAGAAATAGTGCTGCGTATAAACGCTACAAGCAGGATTCTTGAGATTCATGAAGAACAAATCGTTGATGTCTTTCATACTGTTATTGGACAGATCAATATGTTTCGAGACATTACTATAGAACGGACATTAAAACAGAAAATCATACACAGCTCGAATACAGATTTCTTGACGGGATTGTACAACAGACGGTATTTTTATGCCTTTATGGAAGAGAACAGGGGGCACAAGTCTATTGCACTGCTCTATCTTGATATAGACAATTTCAAGATAATCAACGATTGTTATGGGCATGACGTAGGTGATTCAGTGTTGGTTACGATTGCAAGACTGCTCAAGGAAACGTTTCTGGAAAATCTTATTTCCAGAATCGGTGGAGATGAATTCCTTGTGGCTATCATGAATGCCGATGACATGGATCGCGTGTGTCTGAAAGCGCAACTGTTCTTGAAGAGAGTACAACAGGCCTTTGGTGGGAACGAACAGCTTAAAATGCTGTCTGTAAGCATAGGTATTGCTGAGACAAAGAGTGTGACTATGAGCGTTGACGAGCTCATCCGGAACGCTGATACAGCCCTCTATGAATCAAAAAGGAATGGAAAGGCGCGGTACAGTGTCTATTCTCCTGAGAGTGCGTGACTGATACGTTCATGACCCCGGCTGGTAGCGTCCGCCCATGGCCTTGTAGACAAGGTTTTCAGCGCGGATGAGCGCGTACTTGGCGTTGAGGGTAGCGAGGAGGGAGGCGTCTTCAGTGTTCTGGGCGTCAAGGTAATCCTTGAGTTCTGTAGCGCCGAGATCGTAACGTGTCTTGTAGTAGGCCGTGATCTGCACATCTTTTTCGTGCTTCGCCACTGTATTGGCAAGAGTACTTTGTGCATTACGACTGGAGACATAGGCTGCGGCGACTTCATTGAGGGCTGTTGTGACAGATTCGATGAAGTTGAGTCTGGCGATGGCAAATTCAGCTTCTGAAATTTTGATTGACCAGCGCAACGTGTTCCATTGCAGAAACGGAAACGACACGTTCACAAGCCCCGTCAGAAACGGCGTGGTAAAGGACGTAACCGCCTGATCGGACGTTGCACCGAGTGTGGAGCCGATGCTTACAGCGGGGTACCAGCTTGCGTTGCTGGCTTGCAAGGTCTTGAAGGCCGCTTGCAGGCGCGCTTCTGCCGCGTGGATGTCCGGGCGGGCGGCGAGTGCGGCAAGCGGCACAGCCATGTTGATTGGTGCGGTTTGCGCGGCAAGCAGATCTGCGTTGCCAAGGGCAAGCGTTTCATCTGGGTTCAGATGCAACAGGTCGTGCAACGTCTGTTGTGCAACCGCTTGTTGCGTGCGCAGGGAAACCAGATTGTTGCGGGTGGACAACAGGGACTGCTCGGCTTGCAGAGGTTCGATGCGTGCGGCCTTGCCAAGGTCATAGCGCAAGGTTGTGAGCGCAAGCAAGCGCTCATAGCGTGTGACACTCAGCTCTGTAACAGCGATGGCCTGCGTAAGGTAGCGCAGTTCAAAATAGGTATCCGCTACCGCATTGACGAGCGCAAGACGGGTGCTGATGCGGTCTTCAAGCGTTGCTTTGTATTCCCAATCCTGTGCAGACGCTGTGTTGCGCAGTTTTTGCCACAGGTCTAGCTCATACTTGATACCAAGTTCTGATTTGAAGGAACGATCTATCGTACCACTGTTCAGTTGGCGCGTAGCAGAGGACGTGTTGTCGGCGGAAAAGGCGGGTACAAGGTCTTCACCAAGGAGCTTGGCGCGATACAGTGCCTTGTTGATGGTGATGGCACTGCGGGCAAAGTTGATGTTGCGCTCAAGAGCTTGCGTCATGAGGCGATCGAGGTGCGGATCAGCGTAGCTTTTCCACCATTCTGTATCGAGTGTGAAGCGTTCGGCAAGGCGTTGCGCTGGGATGATAGCGGTTGTCAGATCCGCAGTCGTGTAGTTGGCGCACCCTGTGAGCGCCAAGACAATGCAGAACAGAAAGAGACGTGGGCTGGAGAGGGTCTGGTGCATGGTTTATTCCCGCGACAGCGCGTCAATAGGGTTCAGTCGAGAAGCGTTGCGGGCGGGCATGAAGCCAAACACAATGCCGATAAAGGACGAACACGTCAACGCCAGCACCATTGAAGCGGGCGAGTAGATCATGGCGATCATGGGCGAGGCCGCAAGGCTTGCGAGGAGCCCGATGCCAAGCGCCAGCACAATGCCGAGGGTGCCGCCAAAGATGCAGATGAGCACGGCCTCAATCAAAAATTGTTCCATAATGTTGGATTGATGCGCACCGATAGCCATGCGTAGCCCGATCTCGCGGGTGCGTTCTGTGACAGACACCAGCATGATGTTCATGACCCCGATTCCCCCGACAACCAGCGAAATAAAGGCGATGCTCGAAATAAACAGCCCCATGGTGCTGAGTGTTTTTTCAACGGTCTTTTTGATGCTGTCGGTGTTTACGGTGAAGAAATCTTTGGTGCCGTGCCGTGCGGTGAGCAGGGTGGTCAGGTTTTTTTCCGCCATGAGCGGCAGCACGTTGTCCTTTATTTTGACGGTGATGGAGGAGATGTAGCGCCGTCCGCTGACTTTATGCATGATCGTGGTGTAGGGCGTCCAGAGGTTCAGGATGTCGGTGGGGCCAAAGGCGTTGTCCTGCTTTTTCGCCACCCCGATGATTTCAAGCGGCTTTTTGTTGAAAAAGAGCACCTGCCCTACCGGGTTGTCCAGATGGGCGAACAGCTTGTTTTTCGTGTTGTCGTCGATGACCACATAGGAGGCGTTGGCGGCGACATCCTCTGCGCTGAAAAAGCGTCCCTTGGCGGGCTTCAGGCCTTTCACGTCAAAATACTGATCCCCAACACCGTTGAGCTGCGCGTTGACGGACTGGTTGCCGTAGAGCAGCGTCCCGTTGGAGGTGGAAGACGGGGTGGAGCTGGCGATGTAGCGCTGTCTGGCGAGAAAATCCGAGTCCGCCACCGTCAGGGTGCGCACGCGGTTGGAACGCTGATCCCCAAAGCCTCTGCCGGGGTAGATGTCGATGGTGTTGGTGCCGAGTGAGCTGATGTCGGAGATGATTTTCTTCTCCGCCCCGCGCCCCAGTGCCACCACGCTCACCACCGAGGCAATGCCGATGATGATCCCAAGCATGGTCAGCATGGAGCGCATCTTGTGCGCAAAAATGGCCTGAATCGACATCTTGAAGGCTTCAACAAACTGCTCACGGCGAAAGACCCACGAGTTCCCTCGCGGCGGGGTGTCCTTGCGGGGACGAGACGTCGTGAGCGCGGTTTTGCGGGTGTCTGCTACCACCGCGCCGTCGTGCAGCTCGATGACGCGGCTGGCGTAGGCGGCAACGTTGGCATCGTGCGTCACAACGATCACCGTGTGCCCTTGCGCGTTGAGATCGCACAAGATATCCATGACATTGCCACTGCTTTTTGAATCAAGCGCCCCGGTCGGTTCGTCAGCAAGGATGATGTCCCCACCGTTCATGAGCGCACGGGCGATGCTGACGCGCTGTTGTTGTCCGCCGGAAAGTTCGGTGGGCAGACTCCAGAGCTTGTCGGCAAGGCCAAGACGTTGCAACAGCGCCGTAGCGCGGTCGAGCCGGGTTTTGCGATCCAGTCCCGCGTACACGGCAGGCAGGGCCACGTTTTCCACCGCAGACAGCGTGGTCAACAGATTGTAGCGCTGAAAGATGAACCCGATGTGGCGCCCGCGCAACGTGGCGAGTTGGTCAGGGGTGCGAGAGCCGGTGTCTTCCCCACCGATCCGACAAACGCCAGAGGTCTGCACATCCAGACAGCCGAGGATGTTCATGAGCGTGGACTTGCCTGAGCCAGACTGCCCGATGATCGCCACAAAATCGCCGTGCTCAATGGAAAAACTCACATCGCGCAAGGCGTGTACCCGGTTTTCAGCGGTGCCGTACAGGCGATTGATGTTTTGCAGCTCAATGATGTTCATCGCCGGGGGTGCCTTTGGGTCTTGAGTTCCGCTTCCAGTTCTTTTTGCGTGACTTCAGCGGTGATCACTTCTTCGCCCGCTTCAAGTCCGGTGAGGATCTGGGTATTGACGCCGTCAGAAAGTCCCGTGGTGACGGTTTTTTGTTCTTCACCTGTGGGGGTGAGCACGCGCACGCTTTTGGTGCCGTTCAGAGTTGTGATGGCGACAGAGGGGGCGAGCAGGGCGTCTTTGACTTCTGCCACCGTGATGGTGCTGCGGATGGTCATACCGATGCGCAAGGGGCCGTCCTTGTTGTCAACAATGCTGTTGCCGTAATAGTAGACAGCGGCAGAGGCGCTTGCTGAGGACGAGCTGGAGGAGGGCACACTCCCGGACGATGTGGTTTTGTAGCTGCCGTCTGTGAGCGTGGTCAGTCCGGGATCTATAGAGGAGAGCGTTGTGTGGTACACGGTTTCCGGGTCGGACAAGATGGAATAGTCCACAGGCATACCGGGTTTGACCACACTGATGTCGCCTTCAGATATTTCGATCTTTATTTCCATGCGGTT
>JAVVPW010000064.1:0-10130 GCA_036655575.1 Bilophila sp. | reverse complement strand
CGAGCCGCCCCTTGACCCGGCGTGTTTGGGGCGTGTTGGGGGATGTTTGGGGGGACGGTTTGAACGTGCTACAGCTTTTTTTCAAAATGCTGGTAGTCCTTGCGATCAATCCAGTCACCGCCCCATGTGAAGCCGTAGCGCAAAAACAGGCTGGTGCAGACATCGTTTTTCTGGATGTAATAAGGACAAGGGCGGGTTCTATCGGTATACAGGAGAGATTGCGCTGGCGATACCGTCTCTTGTCCGTTCTTGATACGGATGTAGGGATTGTAGAGGGGGTTTATATCAAGAGCCATGCCGCTGGCGTGGTTTGAAAGCCGCCCTGTCCCGTCGTCTATCACTCGAAAATTGAAGGCTGACGAGTTGTTGTCCGCCATAGAAGCGTCATCAAGCGCCTTATAGTCGTCAATGAGGTGCATTTTTTCAATCGGGTACTGGATGGCGTAGAGTTCCTTGAAGATCATGAGCACCGCATCAGCAATGGCCTGATTGACAACCAGTTCCCCGACATGGGGTGTAGCGTCAAAACCGTAGTGCAGAAGGCGCACATAACGCAGTTCTTCAAGAGGTACCGTGCAGTCTGGCTTGTACGAATAGCCGTTCATGCGGGCAAAGACAGTGGTCGAGACACGCGAACTGGTGAACACGGAGAGCTCGTGCGCGGTCATTGGTGTGGCTGCTCGGCGTTCCACTGTGCGAGATGCTCGGTGATGAACTGCGAAATGACGTGGTGTTCTTCCTTGCCCTGCCCTGCCACCGTGAGCGGAGCACCAAAGGCAAAATGGATGGTGCGCCGGGTGTCGATAGGGCCAAAATCCTTGAGCGTGTGCCCGTTGCTCCAGGCATCGGTTTTGAGCGCCAGCGGCACAATCGGCACCCCCGCACGTTTGGCAAGTTTGACGCCGATGGTGTTGAACAGCGCAGGATCAAACGTGGTGGAGCGGGTGCTTTGCGGAAAAACCACCACAGAGCGTCCAGCCTCAAGGCACGCCGTGCCGCCTTGCAACACCGCAGTCAGATCCTCGCGGGCATTTGTGCGTCCCACCACAACCGGTTCGCGGGAACGCAACACCTCGCCAAAAAACGGGTAGGTGATGAGACTGCGCTTGACCACAAACGTAACGTCTTTCCAGGGCTGAATGAGCGCGGGCAGGACAAAGGTTTCAAGCGTGCTCATGTGGTTCCCCACAAACACGCAAGGCTCTTGCAGTGTGCGGAAAGATTCCATGCCACTCGCTTTAACGCAACACCCCACCTTCTCTAGCCACTGTACCGTGGTTTCACTGCTGGCTATCCACGCCGCACCGTCATACATCTGCCGGGTAGCCTTGCGGCTGGCCTGATACACAATCCAGAGCAGGGGCAGGTAAAACAGGAGACTCGGACACGCCCGCGCCAGCCATGAAGGCGAAAACACCGGCGAGGTGTAGGTATCTTGAGCAAACAGAGCGTCTTTTTTTGTCATGCTGCACTCTCGTGGGGTGCTTCTTGTTCGCCTCCTAAAGCGAAGGCGAACAGGAAGGACGAAGAAACTCAGACGATCCCGTGCTCACCCGGACGCTCATAGGCCTCTTGCTGTCTGGCAGGAGCGATGTACTGCTTGGTATCCCCGAACAGCAACAGAATCGGTGTCGAGACAAACACGGTCGAGAAGGTACCAACGAACACGCCCATAACCATTGTCAGCGCAAAATCGTGGATGGTGCCGCCACCAAGCACAACCAGACTGAGGGCTGCCACCAGCGTGGTTGCCGAGGTCATGATGGTACGACTGAGCGTCTGGTTCACACTGAGGTTGATGATGTCTGCCAGCGGATCAAGATGCTTGTCGGACTGGAGCCGCAGGTTTTCGCGGATACGGTCATAGATGATGATGGTGTCGTTGAGCGAATAGCCCACCAGTGTCAGAAGCGCGGCGATGATGTTGAGGTCGATTTCCTTCCCCAGCAACACCAGCATCCCAAGCGTGATCAACACGTCGTGGAGCAGACCGACAATCGCCCCCAGCGCGTAGTTGAGCTTGAGCTTCCAGCACAAGGCAAGTGTCAGCGCCAAAGCTCCGATCACGCGCATGACCATGTTCACGCCAAAGAACCCCATCAGATACATGGCGGCACCAAGCGCCGCAGCCATGATCCCGGCGATCATCCAGCGCTGTTCAAAACGGCCTGAAATGTACACGGTGATGAGCAGGATGGCGAAATACAACGCTTCCAGCGCCGCGTTGCGCAGATCCGCACCCACCTTGGGGCCGACCATTTCCAGACGCTGAATCGAGGCCTTGTTGTCCTTGAACTGCGTTTCGAGCGCGATGTTGATGCTGTTACGGATGCTTTCACTCGTCATGTCAGCCGAGGAAAACCGTACCAGATAATCCTTGCCGTCCTCGCCATACTGCTGAATGGCAAGCCCCGGCAGGTTGAGCGTTGCAAAGGATTTCTTGATGGCCTCGTCTTTCACAGGCTCTGCAAACTGGAGCTGCACCGCAGCCCCCCCGGCAAAGTCCACGCCGTAACGCAACCCGCCGTTGAGCGTGATGGCGATGAAGCCAACCACAAGCAACACTGCGGACAGCGCATAGGCGATATGGCGCTTGCCCACGAAATCAATGGTGGTCTGTTTATGGAAAAGTTGAAAACTCATGCCTGTTCCTCACTGAACGACGTTTTTCCTGAAAGGGCTTTTGCAACGTGACGAGGGTACACGCAACTCGCCCTCCCACCCCAGTATGCACGTTTTGCGAAAGGATGGGGGGGAAGGGAACGTTGCTGCAAAAAGGGTTCCCTTCCCCAAGGCATCTTTTCTAAATACTCAACGACTGCCCTTTGTTGGCGCGCATCCAAAGACCAAAAGCGGTTCTGGAAGCAAAGATCGCGGTGAACATTGAGGCCAGAATCCCAAGGCTCAGGGTCACAGCAAAGCCGCGAACGGGGCCCGTGCCAAACTGGTAGAGGATCGCCGCCGCAATGATCGTTGTGAGGTTGGAGTCCACAATCGAAATGGTAGCGCGGTCAAACCCGACACCCACCGCTTCAAGTGGTTTGAGTCCCAGCCGCAATTCTTCCCGGATGCGTTCAAAAATAAGCACGTTGGCGTCCACGGACATGCCGATGGTCAGCACAATCCCCGCGATCCCCGGCAAGGTCAGCGTTGCGCCAAAAGCCGCCAGACCCGCCATCAGCATGGTGATGGTGAACACCAGCATGAGGTCTGCAAGCAGTCCTGCCAGACCGTAATACAAAGGCATGATGACCATGACCGCAGCCCCGCCCACCACAGCCGCAAGGATGCCGCTTTCAATGGATTCGCGTCCCAGAGAAGGCCCAACCGTGCGCTCTTCAAGCACGGTCACAGGCGCAGGCAAGGAACCAGCCCGCAGGACAATAGCCAGATCCTGCGCTTCGATGGCGGTAAAATTCCCGGTGATGCTGGCTTTGCCGCCGCTGATGCGATCCTGAATGGTGGGTGCGCTGTGTACCTTGCCGTCCAGCACAATAGCCATGCGTTTCTTGGTGTACTCACCTGTGATGCGCTCAAACATGGCGGCACCGCGTGCGTTGAAGCTGAGGCCAACGCTAGGCTTGTTGTCCCGGTTGTCAAACGTCGGGCGTGCGTCAGCCACATCTTCACCCGTCATGAGCGGCTCACGGTCAAGCGCGATGCTCGATTCCGAGCTTGTGCCGTCAGGGCGAACCGTGACCATCGGGAACAGCGCCACACCGGGGGGCAAAATCCCTTGTGGGTTCACGTCGTCTCGCACGAGGTGGAAGGTCAACTGTGCGGTCTGCCCGACAAGCTGAATGGCTCGTTTGGAATCGGTAAGACCGGGGAGCTGAATCTGAATGCGAAAATCCGCCTGCTTGCGGATATCCGGTTCTGCTACGCCAAACTGGTCAATCCGGTTACGGATGGTGCGCACGGCCTGATCCAGCGCCATGTCTTCGATTTTTTTCGTCGCTTCCGGCGAAAACGTCGCAAAGAAGCGCATCCCGCCCTCTTCAATGGGCACCGGAACCGCCACCACGAGCTGGGAAAAATCTTTTGCCAGCAGCTCTTCAAGCGCCTTGCGCTGTTCAGCTCGGGGCAACAAAAATTCGAGCCGATTGTCCGGCGTCAGACGCGAACGCAGTACCGTGATCCCCTTCTCCGCCGCCACCACGCGCAATTCCTGCCCGGTCAGCGACAAGGAGTTGATGACAGCTTTCTCGACATCCACGCCGAGCGTCAGGTGCATTCCGCCTTTAAGGTCAAGTCCGAGGCTGATCCGTGAATCCGGCAACACGCTTCGCAGAAAGGAATGCTCCACACCCGGAAGACTCGGCAACACATAAAGCACGCTGGCCAGAAGAACCAGCAGGGAGACGACGATTCGCCAACTCAACGATTTCATGGATTCCTCTCTGAACGCAAGTCACTGTCCCGCTGAAGTGTCCCGCTTAAAGGGGCAATCCGCAGAGAGCCTTTGCGAATGAAATGACCTGTGAGGCACGAACCCGCCGCACCGCGACAAGTCGTGTCAAAGCAGACAGACCCGCAAGGCGCGGGTCTGTCTGCACAAAGGTGTCTATTTATCTTCTTTAGGAGCCTTGGTGCGGTTGTCCACAAGACTCACTACATACGAGCGACCGAGGCTGACCGTGGTGTTGCCAAGATCAAGAGACAGAATTTCGCCGTCAATATCCACAATACGCCCCACAAGGCCGCCCGTGGTCAGAACCTGATCCCCTTTTTTAAGGGCTTCCAGCATAGCCTTATGCAACTTGGCTCGTTTTTGCTGAGGGCGAATGAGCAGAAAATAGAAAATAGCCAGCATCGCCAGAAGAGGAACAAACTGCATCAGCGCATCGGTGCCGCCGGCCGCGCCGGTTCCGGTTGTTCCCATAGCATGGGCAACAGAAGCAAACATGAGGCCTCCTTAAGGGGTTGGTATGAGCAAGAGTACGCGGACATGCAGCAAGGCTATCCGCAAACGGGGGATAGTACCTGCTCACCAGTCGTTTGGCAAGCACCTATACGCCACAGAATCTGTGGATATTCATGATTGCTTTTGCTACCACGCCCGCCCTTTGCTGTCTAGAGCATGCTGCCGCGCTTGGTCAGCAGAGCCTTTTCAACGTGAAAAGCTCTCGCCGCTACGCCGTAAACCTACGCAGAAAGAGTGGACGCGCAACGCCCACCTGAGCTATAGAGCATTCACGAAGAGAAGGCTGCTCGCAGTCGGAGGTTATACATGGTTATGTACGCGATTCGGACATTCGCACGCGGTGTTCCGTGGAATCTGTTCCTGCTCACCACGGGGTGTTTCCTGTTCGCGCTGGGGCTGAAAGCTATTGCCATCCCGCACGCCTTTATTTCCGGTGGTGTGTTTGGGACAGCCATGCTTCTCAACTACACCACAGGCACGCTTTCGCCTGCCGTCTGGAATATCCTGCTCAATATTCCTATTTTCATCATTGGCTGGCTGTTTCTTGGCAGGCGCTTTGTGCTCTACAGCCTCTATGGTCTGACAGTCGCCTCTTTAGCGGTGCAGTTTTTGACCATGACCATCGCCTTCAACGATCCTATCCTTGCGGCGATCGCGTCAGGCTGTATCTGCGGGCTGGGTCTTGGTATCGCGCTGCATTCCATTGGCTGTGACGGTGGCCTGACCATCATTTCCATTGCCCTGCACCAGCGCTATGGTATCTCGATTGGCAAATTCAGCCTGTTTTACAATCTGACGCTCTTCATTCTGGCTTTTTCCATGTACAATGAAGACAACGTCTTGTATTCGCTCATCATGATTTATGTCTATACCCGCATGATGGATTATGTCTCTACCATCTTCAACCAGCGCAAGATGGTACTGATCATTTCCTCCAATCATGAACCGATTGGGCGGGCTATCATCAGTCTGTTGCACCGAGGTGTTACCCTGTTGAATGGCTCTGGTGGTTTCACAGGGGTTTCACGCCCTGTCATTCTGACGGTGGTACACAACTACCAGATCAAAATGCTTGAGGAAATCATCTTTCAGTTTGATAAAAAGGCTTTTGTCATCATCGAAAACACGCTCAACGTGCTTGGTAAAGGTTTTTCCAGACAAAAACAGTATTAGGTCACAAGCTCCAAGGAGATTACAGTGCCCATCAAAATCCCGGAAGATCTTCCGGCGTGTCCGATTCTTGAAGGCGAAAACATTTTCGTCATGACAGAACAACGCGCTCTGCATCAGGATATTCGCCCGCTTGAAATCGTGATCGTCAATCTCATGCCAACCAAGATCGCCACGGAAACGCAGTTGCTGCGCGTTCTTGGCAACACGCCGCTGCAAGTGAACATCACGTTGTTGCGGGCAGAAGGACACGACTCCAGAAACACCACGCAACAGCACCTCGAACGCTTTTACAAGACCTTTTCCGAGGTGCGCGGACAGCGGTTTGACGGCATGATTGTCACTGGTGCGCCGGTGGAACAGCTTCCTTTTGAAGAGGTGGACTACTGGGCAGAACTCACCACCATCATGGACTACGCGCATACCCATGTGCATTCTACGCTCTACATCTGCTGGGGAGCGCAGGCTGGGTTGTACCACCATTATGGCATTCCCAAACGAGCGCTTGCGCACAAACTTTCCGGGATTTTCAGTCACACCATCAACACGCCGACCAACAAGCTCTTTCGAGGGTTTGACGACATCTTTTTTGCGCCGCACTCCCGGCATACGGAAGTTTCCCGCACAGATCTTGAGGCGGTGTCTGAGCTGGAGATTCTGGCGGAATCAGCAGAAGCCGGGGTTTTGCTTGCCGGAACACCAGACGGACGCAATCTGTTTATCACTGGACACCTTGAATACGACCGGGAGACGCTCGACACCGAGTACCGCCGGGACAAAGACAAAGGGCTTGCCACACCCCCACCCGCGCACTATTACCCGAACGACGAGCCCCCCCCCCCCCCCCCGGGGGCCCCCCCCCCCCCCGCCAGAGGCATCTCCAACTGTTGTTTTACCAGAGGCCACTATGTCCAAAAGCAGACCCCATGCCCGTCGCGCAGCTCGATCGCGTGCTTTTCAGGTCCTTTATAGCCTGCACTTTTCTCCTACGACAACCTTGGGCGATCTGCGTTCCGCCTTCACTGCCATGCCTGATCCCACGGATGCCGACATGGACGAAAACGTCGAAGTCGAACCCGCCACCTCGGCGCCTGCCGGCTTTTCCTGGGAACTGGTCGAAGGCGTCTGGGCCAATGTCGCCACGCTTGACACCGTTATCGAACGCTTTTCCCAAAATTGGCGTGTGGATCGCCTTGGCAAGATTGAGCTGACACTGCTCCGCCTTGCTGTGTTTGAGATGCTCTATCGTCCTGACGTGCCACCCAAGGTCGCCATCAATGAAGCGCTCGAACTCTCCACCCGCTTTGGAGACGCCAAGGCCAAGAGCTTCATCAACGGCATCCTTGACGCCACCGCCAAAGCGCAAGAAGCTGGAGAGCTTCCCGTTGCAGGCAAACCCGGCGCCTGATAAACGTGTAGTATGTTTTTCACGCGCAACAATTCCCATTCAATTGAAGGATTTCGCAATGATACAGCCCACGCGCTATGACCCCACCAGTATTGAAAAAAAATGGCAACACCGCTGGGAAACGGAAAAGACCTACGCCTGCCGTGTTGACCCTGCCAAACCAAAATACTATGTCCTTGAAATGTTTCCGTATCCTTCTGGAAACATCCACATGGGGCATGTCCGAAACTATTCCATCGGGGATGTTGTGGCGCGGTTTCGCCGGATGCAGGGCTTCAACGTGCTGCACCCCATCGGCTGGGACGCCTTTGGATTGCCTGCTGAAAACGCCGCCATCAAGCACAACATCCACCCTGCCAAGTGGACGCATTCCAACATCGACAGTATGCGCACCCAGTTGCAACGTCTGGGCTATTCGTATGACTGGGATCGGGAGATTGCCACCTGTGACGAGCCGTATTACCGTTGGGAACAGCTCTTTTTCCTGCGCTGGCTGGAAAAAGGACTCGTCTACCGTAAAAAAGCCTCGCAAAACTGGTGTCCCACCTGCAACACAGTGCTTGCCAACGAACAGGTTGTCGATGGGGTGTGCTGGCGGTGCGATACCCCTGTCATTCAAAAGGAACTGACCCAGTGGTTCCTCAAGATCACGGCCTATGCCGACGAATTGCTGACCGATCTGGACAAGCTCGAATCCGGCTGGCCTGACCGGGTTATCAGTATGCAAAAAAACTGGATCGGCAAGTCCGTGGGTGCGGAAATAACCTTCCCTCTGCAAGAGGGTGAAGGCAAGATTTCTGTCTTTACCACCCGTCCTGACACGGTTTTTGGTGTCACGTTCATGACACTGGCGCCTGAGCATCCGCTTGTGGAGTCGCTCATCAGCGGCAAGCCCACTGAAACAGCCGCACGGGCGTTCATCGAGCGTATCCGGCACATGGATCGTCAGGATCGCCAATCCGACACGCTGGAAAAAGAAGGGGTCTTCACAGGTTCCTATTGTCTCAACCCCTTTACCGGGCAACCTGTCCCTATCTGGCTCGGCAACTTTGTGCTGGCAGAATACGGGACTGGCGCGGTCATGGCTGTACCAGCGCACGATCAGCGCGACTTTGCCTTTTCTGCAAAATACGACCTGCCCCGCATCGTGGTCATTCAGCCAGAAGGGACAGAGCTTGATCCTGCGACCATGACTGAAGCGTGGACAGCCCCCGGCATCCTGACGCATTCCGGTGCGTTTGACGGTCTGCCCAACGAGGAAGCCAAAGAGCGCATTGCGGACAGTCTGGAAAGCTCCGGCAAGGGCAAACGCACCACCAACTGGCGTTTGCGTGACTGGAACATTTCACGGCAACGCTACTGGGGTGCGCCCATTCCTGTTGTCTATTGTGACACCTGCGGCATGGTGCCTGTGCCTGAAAAAGACCTGCCGGTGCGCTTGCCGCTGGACGTGAAAACCCGTGAAGACGGGCGTTCGCCTCTGCCTGAAACGTCCGATTTCGCCAACTGCACTTGTCCTCAGTGTGGTGGCAAAGCGCGGCGCGAAACCGATACCATGGATACCTTTGTGGAATCCTCGTGGTATTTTGCCCGCTATACCGACGCGCACAACGACAAGGCGCCTTTCGACATGGAAGCGTTGCGCTACTGGCTTTCGGTGGATCAATACATCGGCGGGGTGGAGCACGCGATCCTGCACTTGCTCTACGCCCGCTTTTTCACCAAAGTCTTGCGCGATCTTGGCTACTTCCCCAAGGATCTGGACGAGCCGTTTACCAATCTCCTCACGCAAGGCATGGTGCTCAAAGACGGCACCAAGATGTCAAAATCCAAGGGCAATGTGGTTGATCCCACGGATATGATGGCCAAATACGGTGCGGATACTGTCCGGCTGTTCTGCCTCTTTGCCGCGCCGCCCGAACGCGATTTTGACTGGAGTGATACGGGTATTGAAGGTGCGTACCGCTTCTTGTGTCGGATCTGGCGGCTGTTTGCAGAAGTACGCCCGCACATCACTGCGGTTCACGCCTGTTCGTCTGTAGCGGCACAGGCCACGACACCCTTAGCGCGGGAAATTCGGCTCAAGGAGCACGCCACGGTCAAAAAGGCCGGGGAAGACATGGGCAATCGCTATCAGTTCAACACCGCCATTGCAGCGGTCATGGAACTGGTCAACGCCCTCTATCTTGCCAAGGATGAGCTGGCAGAAACCGAAGGCGGGCGCGCCGTGCTGGCCTCGGCTGTTGCCACTGTGCTGACCTTGCTCTCGCCCATGACACCGCATTTGTGTGAAGAACTTTGGGCAGAGCTGGGGCACACCACCCCCATTGACAAGGAAACGTGGCCTCTCTGGGCACCTGAAGCGCTTGAACGCGACATGCTGACCGTGGTGATCCAGATCAACGGCAAGCTCAGGAGCAAAATCGAGGTTGCCGCCGCTGCCTCAAAGGAAGATGTGGAAAAGATGGCGCTGGCGGAACCCACAATCGCCCGGCATCTGGAAGGACACACCATCCGCAAGGTCATCGTCGTCCCCGGCAAACTCGTCAACGTCGTGGCGGGGTAAACAAAAAGCAGGGGCGTTGCCCCTGCACCCCAGCAGGGCGCTGCCCTGCACCTGCAAGGGGC
>JAVVPW010000063.1:0-10160 GCA_036655575.1 Bilophila sp. | reverse complement strand
GCTTGCTGCTCCTTGTTCCAGACAGCGAACGGGGAGGTCACAAGAGCCAGAACGTCGTCCAGTCTGGCCTCAAACCGAGTCAGCAAGGCCGTGGTGTCATTGAGCATTTCTCCCTCCACTGCGGAGTGCGTCCGCGATGCGATCCAGTTTTTCGTCCGCCCGTTCCAGACTCCCAAGGATCTGCCCTGTGCGCTCTCGGCAGTCTCCACGCGGCACATATTCCTTGTGCAATTCCTCAGCAATGCTATATTGCTGTTTTTTAAGATCATCCACCCGTTGCTCAATGCGGGTTCCCCAGTACGTCAGCAGCGCGCACACCAAGCCAAGCAGCCCAAGGACAAGCGCCTGTGTGTCGAGCGTCATGGCGTTGTCACCACGTCAACGAGGCTCCTTGCCTGCGCTTCGAGTTGCCTGCAATAGCCACCGTAATCTCGAACATGCGCAAGAATATCTGTAGGAGTGACAAGCACTTCGCTCAAGGATGCCCCTTGCTGTACCCCGGCGCGAGCGGTTCCGGGGGCTTCGGCAGTGCCAGAAGTTCCAGCGGGATCAGTGCCCGCACCTCTGGCACGATCACGGGAATCGGCGGCGTTGGAACGGGTGGCCTCGTTGTACAGCCCCACCCACTCAAAAGGCAGACCAGTGCACACAGCAGCAGCGTTTTCGGCAACATAGGACAATCTCCGGTTGAAGGATTGCCGCTCAGTAGCGATTTGTTGGCGCACAGCAACAAGATTTTTTGCAAGCCGTGCTGTGCGCGTGGTTTCCTCTTGCAACCGGATTCGTGCAGCGCGCTCCGCTTCTGCCAGCGCCTCAGCGCGTGCCCGATCCTCCTTTGCACGCGCCACCTGATCCTGTGCGCGAGCCTTTTTTTCTTGTTCCAGAAGCACCAGCGCACGACTTTGCGCCACCCCGAAACCTCGGCTATACCCCACCCCACCCGCAGCCAGCGCCGTCAACAGCACCACCAGCCAAAGTCTACTCGTCACAATGCACCCCCTGCCCCCATCCGGCGAGGCAATACCACGTCTGTCGTTCCTGTAGAATCAAACGGACATAGTTGCGATTTTCTCGAAAGTTTGAAGCCTTGCGTCCAGCATTGACCGTTGCGGTGTGCCCGAACCAGCGATCTGCGCACAACCCTTCCTGCACAGCCAGACGCTTGTCCCGTTTGACCCAGCCCAGCCCGCCGTTGTAGGCGGAAAGCGCAAAAGCCATGCGTTCGCAAGGATTTACTCCTTGTACCCGCTCGTGGAGCCACAAATCGTAGGTGACAAGCGCCCGCAAAGACCAGCCCGGATTGAAGGGTGCCGGACGCCCAGCCACGCGGGTCAAGGCTGGCGCGACCTGCGGCAACCAGTTTGCCGTTGCGGGCAAGAACTGCGCGAGTCCCTGCGCCCCAGCCTGACTCACGGTGTCGTTTCTCCACCAGCTTTCGGTGTGTACTTGCGCGGCAAAAACCGCTATCGGTGCGTCTAGCCCCCACACCGCACGCGCACTGCGGACAAGCTCCGCCCGATACACGCTTGCGGCGCGGGGAATGCGGCCTTGCTTCCCCCCACACGTTGCTCCCGCTACGGGGAGAGACGGCAAGGGTGCAGGGAGCGAAGCCGAACGAGATTCCACAAAAAACCCCGCACAGACGAGGAACCAGACACCTGCCACAAGGATCTGTTTTGTTGTTGCCATACGGTCACAACCCAAGGGACACAGACAGAGCAAACGCCGCCACCAGCCCCGCACGCCGGAGACAGGCACCAACGAACGCCCGTTGATACCCCCGTGCAATGGGGAAATCAGCGTCGAGGGGTCTGGCGGCGGCGGGGAACTTTTTCCAGTCCTCATCCAGATAGGATTGCGGACTGGCAAAGGGGAACACGGCGAAGTCGAAGAACACGCCAAGGATCGCAGCAAGCATGGTCAGAGCCAGCTTGTAGAGCACCACAGGCACTTGTACCGGACTTGCCAGCAACAAGAACATGTGGAGTGTCGCCGCGAGCAGGGCGAAAAAGACCAGTTGTCGATGAGGTTGAAAAAGCAGTCTGAAGATACCCATAAAACGCCTCCTTTCGCTGTGCGCAAACCGGGATGGTTCGCGTGTCCGTCATCATGCCGGAAAGGAGGTCTGAAGAAAGACTGAAGGGTGTCAGCGTGTGCGGTGCCCTGTACAAGCACTCACCGTGCTTGAGGCACCTGGCAAAACCGTGCTTGAGGCATTTGGCAAAACCGTGCTTGAGGCACTTGGCAAAGACGTGTCGGGCACAACAGGTTTTTTCAGGATGCGCCAGATGTGGCGCGAGGAAAGCCCGTACTGCCGCGCCAGATCGTCCACCAGTCGGCGTTCGGTACAGCCTGCGCTGGCGAGTCTGTTTCGTTCACGATTGATGGCCTGATCGCGTGCGTCTACCCGCGCCTGACGACAACTCGGCACATACAGCATCGTCCCACCGTACTGCCCGATAAGGCGTGTGGTCGCCTCAAGCCCGATGAGCGCAACAAACGCATCGCGCCGCGCCTGTCCCTGTGCGGTCATGCCAAGCGGAATCCGAATATTCAGACCGCCCATCGCTTCAACCAGCTTGAGAGTAGCGGAAAGTCCCACAACATTGACGAGATCCCGTGCCATATCGCCATGCAATGCGGCATCAGTCAGGCTTTTCACATCTGGCAACGATTCTAAAGACTGCTCTTGCATTGTACTCTTTCCTTTTTTATGTATTCCATCCGCATGTGTTGTCTGTTTTGTAACGACACCCGCACAATCTTCTGTAGCTCTCAAAGACAACAAGCCTACAGTGCCGCCATATCCAGAGAGATAGGCTGATACTTTCCTGTTGTATCACGTTCATACACCCTGACATAAGCCTTTGTATCAATAACCTGTAGACTGTCTGCTATAGCTTGCATCCCTCTCTGCCAGCGATCGTCTTTGATATTGAGGCGCCGCAGGGATAAAATAGCCATTGTGTTGATCCGTCCTTCCTTATCCACGCGAAAGGCGTGATCCACAATCGCCCGCAACTCACCGGGGCTTCCAGCACTCCATTCCTTGAGGCACTCGTCCATGAGTTCCTTGGCGGCCTGCAATCCTTCGTCAAAACGTACATTTTCTGACATTTGCCGCTTAATGACATACGCACCGTCGTAACTCATGAGGCTCACGTTGCCCTTGTTGCCGCCAAGCCGTGCGCCGAAACGCTCCGCTGAAAGCTGCACAAAGGCCGTGATGTCCTGCATCAGCTCCCCCTTCAATGTCTTGAGCTGCTCTTGCAATACCTTTACCTTGCTCACCTTTTCAAGAACAAGCTCGTCTCGTGCCAGATCTATTGCGCGGACTTGCTCCAAAGGAATGAGGTGGCCTTGTGCGTTGATCTTGTACCCGTCAACTGTTGCGTTCTGATGCATGGTGCCTCCCGTCAGATGTTGGTTTTTTCGCTTCACAAGTGACGATCCTGTAAAGCAAAATCTCGGTTTTACCGTCTCCATCCCCCTTCTCACGCGGGCTTGTACGTCCCGAAGTCCGTAAAGACATTGACCAGACACGGCAGGAAAGGTAAGCTGTCCAGACTTGAAAGTGCCGAGCGCGTAAAGACGTTATGCGTCAAAAAGTAATCTTTTGTCAACTAAAAAATGACGGAATAACTCTTTTTTTATAAGCTCTCCGTTTCACGGTTTTTTTTGATGGTCTGCGCTACGATCACGGCAGTTTCACGCGCACGAAAGGAAATATGAGGCGGATACAATGACTACTATTGCGGAAAGATTGATTTTTTTGCGAGGCAACGCGACACAGATGGACTTTGCAGAACGCATGGGCATCAACGTGAACACGCTTCGTGCCTATGAAAAGGGGCGTGCTCTGCCCGGCTATGAAGTGCTGGAATCGCTTTGCGTAAAACTAGAGGTATCAGCAGCGTGGATTTTGACGGGAAAAGGCGAGGTCTTTTGCCGGACGCCTGTCAGCGGAAGCGCCATGCCCCCGCTGTCTTCGTCCTTGACGCTCTCAAACGCGCCCCTGCAACCGCTTTGCGCGTTGTCCGAGCCGGAAAGAAATTGTGATGTGGATCTGCTGATGATTCCGATGGTTGAGGCGCGGCTTTCAGCGGGGCTTGGCAGTCTGGAGGTCAGCGCGGCGTCTGAGCGTAGCTATGCGTTTCGGAGTGATTTTTTGACACGCAAGGGCAACCCGCACGAGATGGTGCTCATGCGCGTGTCCGGGGACAGTATGGAGCCGGAAATCCGCGACAACGATGTGGTGCTCATTGACCAGAGCAAGCGCGACGTGACCCCTGGGCGGCTGTACGCCGTAGGATTTGATGAGGCTATTTACCTCAAACGAATAGATGTGCTTCCCGGCAAGGTTTTTTTGCGCAGTACCAATCCCGACTACCCGCCTGTAGAACTGGACACTCGCGGCGACTGCGAAGAGCAATTCCGCGTCATCGGTCGTATCCTCTGGTGCGGTCGGGAATATAAATAGTCGCCCCTTAAAAACCCTTCAACACCATGAAATCCATTGAAAAGAGATGAAAAATACTGTAACGTTTTCAACAGACAATGCAGTATGTTCTGCAAAAAAACGGTTGAAACGAAGCAGGATTTTTATGAAACCGAAGAGTTCTTCGTCCCAGAAACAAGGTCATTTGCTGTATCCTGATTTGTTGAACCAGCTCAATCCCAAGGTTCCGCTGCTCGCTTTGGCGCGTAGGATTCCTTGGGAGACGCTGGAGCGTAATTTTGTCGGTCTGTATGCTGAAAAAGGGCGGCCTGCCAAGCCTATTCGTCTGATGGTCGGCTTGCTGCTTCTCAAGCAGATTGAAAATTTGAGTGACGAGCGCGTGGTAGCGGCTTGGGTACAAAATCCCTACTATCAGGCTTTTTGCGGGATGGCTTATTTTCAGTGGTTCACTTCCGCATCGGAGCCAAGAGTTTTTCAGGAAACCCCTATGATGGCAATACGCTGCAAGACGTTTTGAGTCAGGTGGAAAACGTCCGTGGCGATGCGCCGCAAATCGCATACTGTGACCGGGGATTTCGGGGTCGCAAGAGCGTAGGGGGCACAAACGTGAGCCTCCCCAGCACGCCACAGTCAGGAGCAACAGAGCACGCCAGACGCAAAGCTCGGAAGAATTTCGGACGCCGAAGTGCTATAGAGCCCATCATCGGTCACTTGAAATCAGATTTTCGTCTGGCTCGGAACTACTTGAAAGGTTCTGTCGGCGATGCCATCAATCTGCTTCTAGCCGCTGCCGCCTTCAATTGCCGTAAATGGATGAGGGCGCTGGCCCAAACCCTCTATTTTGCCCTCGCTTTCCTCTGGTCACGAGACAGCCGTAGGAAAACTGACTCGCTCGCAGGAGCGTAAATCTGGTTTTTAAGGGGGGACGAAATAGAGTGACCCTTTTCCAAAAAGAATTGTCCAAATATGAAGGTTTCACTACCCCCCAAAAGGGGGGCTTTTTTTGCCTCGAATATGGAGGTTTGGGTACCCCCAATATGGAGGTTTGAGTACCTAAAATATATAGGTTTGAGTACCCAGAATATAGAGGTCTGGCTACCCAGCCAAAATGAATATGTAGGTCTGACTACCCAAAACACCCTTTTATCAGGAGTGATTATCAATAAAAACCGAAAAATATGGAGGTCTGAGTACCGATGATGCGCAGATGCAACACAAATAACGCTTGACTTTTCTAAAAAAAAATCAATATGAAGGTCTGAGTACCCAAAAGCCCCTAAAAGGGGGTCTAAAGGGCCTCTAAAAACCCCAATATAGAGGTTTGGCTACCCAAAATATGGAGGTTCCAGTACCGAGTGCCCTCATATACTTCCAGTCGATCATTGACTTTTTTGCTGTTTTGACGCGCCCTATTCTTCTTTTAATCATTTAAGCTTCTTTTATTCTTTTCTTAAGCGTAGATTTCACCCCCCCACAACGCTCTCAAAAACACCCAAGAAAAGGCAGCCTAAAAAAGGGAAGAGGCAGCTAGAAAAAGGCAAAAGGCGCGTCTGCAAAAAGACGCAGTGACCCGACACTTCCCCCCTGTGAAAATCGGGTCACCGTCAAACACGCACACAGTGTGCTTCAAGAACTGACCACGCGCCTGAAAGGCAAAAGGCGACTCACGCCCCGGCTTTTCAACTTGCGTTTCAACTTGCTTTTCGCTGCCCCGGCAAAAGTCGTCCAACCACATTGACGGCTTCCACAAGGGATTTTGTGGCTAAGTGTGCGTAACGCATGGTTACTTTTGGGTCATGGTGTCCCAGTAACTTCTGCACTTCGTAGAGACTCCGCCCGCTGTTGACAAGGAAACTGGCAAACGAATGCCGCAAGTCATGCAAGCGCACATCCCGAAGTCCCACATTTCTGCGGATCGTATCCCAGGCGGAAAAGATGGAAACAGGCGGTTTGCGGGTCTTGGGGTTGAAAAACACCCACGGTATCCCTTCTTCTCTGGGCAAGCTCTGCAAAAGGGACACAGCCACATCGCTGAGTGTGATTTTCCGTGGTTTGCCGGACTTTGAGAGCGGCACCAGCAAGATGCGGCGCTGAAAGTCGATGTGTTCCCAGCGGGCATCAAGGATTTCCCGTTTCCGTGCTCCCGTGTACAGCAACAGCTTGATAACCTGTCCGACCTGTATATTCTTGTTTTTTTCCAGTTCCGCGAACAGGCGGATGACTTCAGCTTCTGTAAGAAAGCGTTCGCGCGCTCCATTGTCCTCATAGGCCTGAATACCAGCCACAGGATTGCTCCCCGGTGCGAGTACATCCCAACGTATAGCCTGATTAAAAATGAAGCGTACCATGCTCATGATCCTGTTGCACGTTCCTGGAGAATAGCCCTTGCCTCGCAGGTCCTGTTGCAGAGCGATGATGTGCGTCTTGCGGATTCGATCGAGACGCAAGAACCCGATATATGGCAGAACATGGAGACGTAAATTCACTTCGTCTGTTGTCCATCTCCGTTTGTGTTCCATAGCGTATTGCATGTAGCGTTCCTTCACAAACACGCTAAACAGAGGAAGACTCCGCTTTCCACCACATTCTACAAGAGGATCACCCCCTTCTTTACGCAAATCATGCATATCATGGGCGCGTTGTCTTGCATCAGAAAGAGAAATACTCTGTATCTTTCCGATACGGCACATATGCAATATCTGATTTGCATCACGGTAACGGTAATAATAGGTAGCCCCTCCGGGTCTGGCCTCAAGAACAAAGCCCTTGATATCGGTATCAAAGAACAGCGTCTTTGTCTCAATTGAGATTTGTGGTACTTGTGCAACAAATTCTGGTGTCAAGGCTTGTGCTGGCATAAAAAGCTCCTTTAAGGTGTAAGAAAAAAACTGCACTGTGCAGCTCTTCCAGTTCTTCTTACAGCCAAGAAGGAGAAAAAACAGTCTTCATTGTAAAAAAAGCGTATACCCTAGGGTACCATCCGCAAAAAGCGCAAAAAAAGTACCTCTAGACTTTATTCTAACAATTTGTTACATCTGTGCTGCTATTTTAAGAGTTCAAAGCACCACCGGAGGCCTCATGGACGTTGGCTACATTCGCGTAAGTTCACCCGATCAGAACACACTCCGACAACTGGAAGGCGTTTCGGTCACTCGTGTTTTTTCTGATTGTGTGAGCGGCAGTACAACCCAGCGCTCCGGTTTGACGGCTTGTCTCGACTTTATCCGCGACGGTGACACCCTGCATGTCCATAGCATCGACCGCCTTGCGCGCAATCTACAAGACTTGCTCCGCCTGCTTTCCGACTTGATAGCCAAAGGTATCAGTGTGCATTTCCATAAGGAAAATCTTCTTTTTTCCAATGAAGACAATTCCTTTCAGCGTCTGCACCTGCAAATCATCGGTGCTGTCGCAGAATTTGAACGCGAGTTGCTCCGAGAACGTCAGCGCGAGGGCATTCTTCAAGCCAAAAAACTTGGCAAGTACAAAGGTCGCAAGTGTTCGCTCAATCCGCAAGAGATCGTGCGCATCAAAGAACGCATCGAAGCCAGAGAAAAGGTAACCCACATAGCCAGAGAATATGGCGTAACACGGCAAACTATTTATAGAAGTTTACGCCGTCAGGGGCTAGACCCTCTGCCAGAGGCGGCAAAACCTTGCCCCATTCAGAGCGCAAGAATGCAGACTGTCACAAAAAGAAATGGTGCCAAACGAACAAAAGCGGTATAAATCCTTTGACAGGGCTTCTTTCCTGATGTAAAAAAAGACGTTTTCTGTATCACAGAAAAAAGATGTGTCAGACACGCTTCCTGTTTCTTGCTGTTTCTTGTCTCATGTGAAGCGCGGGCTTGATGGGTTTACGACGGCTATTTATGTGTAGTTGCTGGGTTATTTTTTTGTAGCATCTTTTTCATAAATAGCGTAAAAAAGCGTACGCTTTGTGGTTGCAAGGGCAACACTTCTTCAGGCGTTTTTCTGTTGAAGGCAAAGCATACTTTGCACTAAACGCCGGAATCGGCGCTTAGGGGGACACGCTCCCCTGTATAACGGGTGGTTCAAGTCTTGGTGACTTGCAACTGACGCGGCGAAGGGTACCTCCACGTTAGTGAAGGGATCACCCCATCAGAATCTTGCCTTGGTGGCAGGAGACGAAATGGGGGAAACTGTTCCAGCTTGTCCCGTCATGTCAACACAGGGTTGACAGGGACGAAACTTTTTTTATCCTCCGGAGGATATATCCATGGCTTCAGCTCCTAAATGGTTTGACGCAAATGTGTACATGGCTAACAAATTGACTCAGATGAAACACGATGATCCTGCTGGCAATTGGACTGAACAGTCCTTGGTCAAAGCCTTTACCGCTAGTGGTTTCACTGGTTCTGAGGGTGCTTATGATCACTTTATGCAGCATGGCATGAATGAAGATGTTGCCCCCAACCAGTTCTTCAACGCCAACGAATACTATACTGCCAAGGCCGCTCAGTTTTATCACAAGGGTGATGTGAAGGCTGTGACAGCTCTTGATGTCACAAACATCAAAGGGGAGATCCACAAGGCTGGCATGAACGCTTGGTCACACTACGAAGCCCATGGCTCCAACGAAGGTGTGAACCCCTCCAACAGCTTTGACGCGAGCGATTATCTGAATGCCAAGCTGCTGCTGCTGAAAGCTGCTGAGCCAGATGGAAAGTGGGATATGCCGAAGCTTGAAAAAGCTATCGATGACGCTGGCTACTCGCCTCTGACCCACTACCTGACCTTCAAGGGTGGAAAGAGCGAAGTCCCCGCTGATAAAAAGTTTGAAGTTCCTGCTGACGAGCAAGTGACTCCGCCTTCTGGTGGCGATACTGGTTCGACTTTGAAATTTACCGACAAACAAGACGACCTGGTAGGGACTTCTGGCGACGATACCTTTACGGCGCATATCTTCGATAATCAGAATACTTTACAGTCCGGTGACTCCGTTGATGGTGGTTTGGGGAATGATACCTTGACCGCTGATCTTGGCACCTCGCATAAATTTGCTATCACTCCTGAAATCAAGAACGTGGAAGTCGTTAAGTTCCGCGTTGAAGCCACTGACGGCAGCACTCCTGGTGACAACAACATCGGTCAGGCTCACATCGACGCCGAACGGATCGCTGCGGGCAACGGTGGTAAAATCGAACTTTGGAGCGACAACAGCCGCGCAGATCTTAAGATCGAAGACGTGCGCATCAATTCCAGTCAGGTCACCGTTGGCATGGGTAACACCGATCCCGGCGATGTTGACTATTCTGTTTTCTTTGATCCGTCACATTTGACGTCCAACAACACGGTGGCGACTGGTTCTGTGCTGAGGCTTCAGCTCATAGACACTCACTCTGCTGCTGCTGGTCTGGACCCGTTGAAAGAAAGTCCTTACGACAGCTTTGCGTTCATGCTGGATGGCAAGCTCATCACTGTGACGTCTCCTGACATCGACAAAGCAACCACCTATGACCAGTTGCTTGCTGCTGTGACCGCTGCTGTCAAAGCCACTCCCGGACTTGAAAAGTTCACCGTGCAGTTTGGTGCCGACTTCACCGTTACTGATACCGCCTCTGGTGAAAAAGTTACCGGAAGAAACATTGAACTTGTGAACAACGGCGGTGGCACCATCACCACAGGCGAAGCAGGGACTGGCTGGCTGCCCAGTACTCCTATTCCCCCAAACTCTGGT
>JAVVPW010000062.1:0-10172 GCA_036655575.1 Bilophila sp. | reverse complement strand
CCTGTCCGCTGCCATAACCGCCAACGTACAAGACTGCGCCTTGCGTGCCCACGTTGCGCTCGGACTCAAGGGGTACAGCCGAGCAGACTTTATCCTTCAAGACGATGGGGCGCTCTTCCTGCTCGAAGTGAACACCATCCCCGGCATGACCGCTACCAGCCTCGTCCCCCGCGAGGCCGCTGTCATAGGTCTCTCCTTTGCCGACCTCGCCGAAAGACTGTTACAGCTTGCTGTGGGTAAAGAGTGAAGAGAACAGGGCTATCGATTTTGGGAAAAGTTTTTTTGTTGCGTTCACCTAAAGGATGTCACTGTGTCTGACGGAACATTTGCTCGTTCGCTGCTGCTCAAGGTCTATGGTTTTGCGTGGACGCTGGCTCGCCCTGTCTTGCAGCACAACAAGCGCTTGCGAGAAGGCTTTTCGTGGCGGCTGGTGCCTGAAGACTGGGCGGGCTTGCAGGTTGCTTCACCTTTGGGGCAAGCCACAAGAAAAAACACTGTCCCAGCGCCCACCATTCCGGCACATGTGGATGTCTGGATACAGGCCGCTTCAGGCGGAGAAGCCTATCTGGTCTGGGAACTGCTCAAGCGCCTGCCTGAGGCACTGGCAGACAGTGCGGCACAGCACGACAAACCCTTGCGGGTGCTCGTCACAACATGGACACGGCAAGGGCTTGAAGTGCTCCACGGCATGGCGGCGACGCTTGGCAAAGAACACCCGGAACTGTCCATTCACATCACTTTTTTCCCGCTGGACGCCCCCCGGATCATGGCTCGTGCGCTGGATCAGGCGCGTCCTCGTGTCGTGGTGTTGCTTGAAACCGAACTCTGGCCCGGTCTGATGCTTGGTTGCGCCAGACGCAACATCCCGGTGCTGGTGCAAAACGGACGGATGACAGACAAGAGTCTGCACGGGTATCGTCTGCTCGACGGTTGCGCGCACGGCTTCTGGCAGTCAGTAGCTCCGGCGCGTGTTGCGGCTGTTTCTTCGGCGGATGCGGCACGCTTTGCCGAGCTTTTCGGCGCAGAACGGGTTACAATCGTGCCAAACATCAAGTTTGATCGCGCACTCCCCGCCGCACCTTGCGTTGCGCCGACAGAGGCCAGCCCCATCGGGACAAGCCTGCTTCCTGCAACGCTCCACCACGGGCGAACCGTGTTGTTTGCTTCAGCGCGAGAGGAAGAAGAGGAAGTGCTCATCGCCACCATCCGCCTGTTGCGTGCCAAAACGCCCGCGCCGACAATCCTTGTCGCGCCCAGACACATGCACCGCGTGGACGCATGGCGAAAAAAACTTGCCAAAGCCGGACTGCCCGCCCTGTTCCGCTCGGAATGGAAAACCGAAACAGAGGGACACACTGAGGCCGCACCAGCGCTTGCGCCCATTCCGGCGGGTTCGCTTGTGCTCTGGGATCGTTTTGGAAAATTGAACAGCCTCTACCTGCTGGCGGACGCCGTGTTTGTGGGTGGGAGTCTGGCGCCGCTCGGCGGACAGAATTTTCTCGAACCGTTAGCGCTCGGCAAAATCCCCTGTTGCGGGCCGCACCTTGAAAATTTCGCATGGGCGCTCCAGTCCACCACAGGCGATGAACCCGGCGCGTCGGATGCTCTTGAAGCGCTTGGCCTTCTGCGCCGTTGCCGGACAGCAAAAACCCTCGCCCATCTCCTTCAGGACGCGCTCGAACACCCTGTTGATCCCGCAACGGTACGGCAACGCTTCACCGCATGGCTCACCCCTCGCGTCGGCGGTTCCCTGCACTGCGCCAAACAGATTGCCACCGCACTCAAAGAGTAACCCAAAAATTCGCTGCAACGCCCGCTCTCTCGCAAGAAACGCCTACCATCCCCCTCCCTCCCCAAAAAAACACAACAGTCTTAGGAGGATGAGGGGGATGGGGGTGAAGTGGGGCGGATAGAAGGAAGCCCTGTTCCTTCTATCCGCCCACCCCTCAGGAAGCCCTTCTTCAGAAGGGTTCCTTCTCCCCCTTTCCCCAGTTTTGCCTTTCTCCCCTTCCCCCAGTTTCTCCTATTCCTTCCTGAGTTGCCGTTCCATGAGGGACTGGACAGCGGCGCGGGGTGGGAGGGCTTCGTAAAGAACACCGTACATGGCGCGGGTGACGGGCATATCCACGCCGTGGGCAAGGGCGAGGGTGTGGACAGCTTCGGTGGTCTTGACGCCTTCTGCCACCATCCGCATGGACGCGGCTATTGCGGCGAGGGATTCCCCAGCGCCAAGGCGCATCCCCACTTGCCGATTGCGAGACAGATCGCCAGAGCAGGTGAGCATGAGGTCACCAAGCCCTGAAAGCCCCATGAACGTGGCAGGATTCGCACCAAGTGCCACCCCCAGCCGACTGGTTTCAGCAAGCCCACGGGTCACAAGGGCGGCTCTGGCGTTCAACCCAAAACCAAGCCCATCACTCAAGCCTGCGGCGATGGCAATGATGTTCTTGATCGCACCGCCAAGCTCCACACCGGTCACATCAACACTGGAATACGCACGAAACCACGGCGTCGCAAACACGTCGCGCAAGGCAGAACCAAGCGCATCGTCACGACAGCCGAGTACCACGGCAGTCGGTTTTCTCTGTGCTACCTCAAGCGCAAACGATGGCCCGGACAGCACGGCGTAACGAGGCAAAAAAGCTGGCAATTCCTCTTGGATCATCCGCTCCACGGTAACCCGTTCGGAAACCTCAATGCCCTTTGCCGTGTTGACCAGCACACAGTGTGGGCAGTATGTAGAAAGCGGCACGGCAAGCGCTTGCAAGGTTGCCCGCATCACCTGACAGGGTACAGACAACAGCAACAGGCGGGTGTCTGCCAGAAGCGTTGCAAGGGTACTGGCGTCTGAGCGCACCTTGTCAGCAGCCGCTTTCTCGCGTGCACCCCCCTCGCCCACCGAAACAGCCACCGCGTGGATATTTGGGTGCAGCGTGACCCCAGACAGATAGCGCGGGTTTTCGTGGTTTTCGTTGAGATACATCGCCAGAACAGGATCACGCACCAGCAACGTCACCGTATGCCCTGCGTGCGCCAAAAGTTGCGCCAGCGCGGTTCCCCAGCTTCCACCCCCCAGAACCACCACCCCTTGTCCTTCAAAAGCCATACTCGCTCCTTGAGGCTTCTTGCAGCCCGCACCGAATCAACATACAATAGCAGTTCTTGACTTCGTAAATACCTAACCCCAACGATGAGGCATGTCATGTACCGCAATACAAAAAATGTTCCCTACTATGTGTTTGGCACAGGTTCTCTGGCGCAACTTGACGAGCTTTTAAAGCCCCGCCGCGAAGCCGTCAACGGGCCAGTCGTGTACTTTGTTGATCATTTTTTCCGTGACAACGCGATCCTTGAAAAACTGCCCCTGCAAAAAGGGGATCAGCTCCATTTTGTAGATTCCAGCGCCGAACCTGAAGTCACGTCCATTGACGCGCACAAAGCCGCTGTGTGTGCGGCAGACGACCGCCTGCCCTGTTGCATCGTGGGTATGGGCGGCGGTGCGACGCTTGATACCGCCAAGGCCGTTGCCAATCTGCTCACCAATCCCGGCAAGGCTGAAGACTATCAGGGCTGGGAACTGGTCAAGAACCCCGCCATCTACAAAATCGGCATCCCCACCTTGTCCGGTACGGGTTCAGAATGCTCACGCACCTGTGTCCTTACCAATATCCCCAAAAAACTCAAACTCGGCATGAACAGCGATTTCACGGTGTACGACCAGTTGTTGCTTGACCCTGAGCTGACCCACACTGTCCCCCGTGACCAGTATTTTTACACCGGTATGGACACCTTCATGCACTGCGTAGAAAGCCTGCAAGGGAGCTACCGCAACGCCATTATTGACGCTTTTTCTGTGCGTGCGGTGCAGATGTGCGAAGAGATCTTCCTTTCTGACGACATGATGAGCGTGGAAAACCTCGAAAAAATGATGATCGCTTCCTACATCGGAGGCATGGCCGCCGGCAATGTGGGCGTGATCCACCCGGTATCCGCAGGGCTTGGCGTGGTCTTCCACACCCCGCACGGACTTGGCAACTGTCTGGCGTTGAGCGTTCTTGAAGACATCTACCCCAAAGAATACGCCCAGTTCAACACCATGCTCAAAAAGCAGGACGTCACCCTGCCCACCGGGCTTTGCCAAAACCTCACAGAAGAACAGTACGATGGGCTTTATCAGGGCAGTATCGTACACGAAAAACCCCTCACCAACGCCCTCGGCCCCAACTTCAAAACCATCCTCACCCGTGAAAATTTGATCGGGAGATATAAGAGGATATAGAGAGAAGAGAAGAGAAGAGAAAGGCAGAATCGGGGGAAGGGGAAGGGAACCCTTCTGAAGAAGGGCTTCCTGAGGGGTGGACGGATAGAAGGCATCCCAAGGGCTTCCTTCTATCCGCCCCCACTTCACCCCCATCCCTATCCCTCCTAAGACTTTTGTGTTGGAGTGTGGGGAGAGTATGAAGAGTGTGGGCATGAAGACAAAGACGCCCTGACTGCGAAATACAAAGGATAATTCATGGATATCAAAGTCAATTTTAGCGGACGTGCGTTGCGCTACACGGAAGAGGAAATCAGTGTTGTCGTGGACGCCATGCGCAATGCGGAAACCTTGACCCAAGGGGCGCATCTGCAAGCCTTTCAAAAGGCTTTTGGCGCGTATATCGGTGCAGAACACTGTTTCGCGGTCATGAATGGGGTTTCTGCGCTGGAGCTTTCCGCGCAACTGTGCGCCTTCACACCCGGCGATGAAGTTGTCATCCCGTCACACACCTTCACCGCCTCAGCCTACCCGTATGCCAAAAAGGGCGCAAAGCTCGTCTGGGCAGACATTGACCCTGTGACCCGCGTTGTCACCGCCAAAAGCATCGAAAAAGTCCTCACGCCCCGCACCAAAGCCATTGTGGTGGTGCATCTGTACGGCTATGTGGCGGACATGCCCGCGATCATGGAACTTGCGCACCAGCGCGGGATTCTTGTCATTGAAGACGCGGCGCAGTCTATCGGTGCGGATGTGAACGGCATCAAGTCCGGCGCGTGGGGCGACATGGCGATCTTCTCGTTCCATTCGCACAAGAATCTGACAACGCTCGGTGAAGGCGGGATGCTCGTGGTCAAAGACCCGAAACGCGCCGCCCTTGTCCCCGCTCTGCGCCACAACGGGCATTGCGCCTATCCTGAACCGCGCCCCAACAACGGCAAGGATTACTGGATTCCCGCGATGGGCAATGTGGATCTGCCAGAGCTTGACGGCACGCCGCTCATGCCCAACAACTACTGTCTCGGTGAAATAGAGTGCGCGCTTGGCGTCAAGCTGCTCGAACGCATTGACCAGATCAATGCGGAAAAGCGCACCCGCGCCCTGCGGTTCATCGACGCGCTGGCGGAGTTCCCGGAACTGTCCTTTCACCGAGTGGACACAACAAGGCACAACTACCACCTCCTTGCCGCCACCATGACAAACGGCAACCGCGACGCCTTCATCCGTTCCATGTTCTACGACAAGGGCGTGAAGTGCGTGGTGCAATACATCCCGCTCAATCGCTATGATTTCTACAAGAAACTTGGATTCGGTCACGCCGACTGCCCCCACGCCGACGCCTTCTACGACAGCCAGATCTCCTTTCCCTTTCAGCACTGGCTCCCAGAAGATCAGTTCACATACATGCTCACCGCCACCCGCGACGTGTTGAGGGAACTGAGGAAATAGAGCAAAAATGACAGAACTACGGCCTTGTATTGTGATTCCGGCGATCAAAAAGAACGCGGTTATCCCCGACCAGCTTGTGAAAAGTCTGGCGGGGGAAACGCTCATACAGCGTGCGCTTGATGTTGCGCGGGGGGTTGTGCCTGCGCAAGACGTCATTGTCGTGACAGACAGTCAAGAAATCGCCCTGATCTGCGAACGCAACGGCGTGCGCTTTCATTACAACGCAACCTTGCGGTTCACCTCGCTCGACATCATTGCAGAAATGCGCACGATCCTTGAAGAAGTGGGCAACGACTACGGACACATCATTGTCTACCGAGCCAGTTGCCCGCTCCTGACGTGGGTTGACATAAACGACGCCTACCAGCGCTTTTGTGCTGAAGACGCCGACTGTCTCATCACCGTCAAAAGTGTCCGGCACCGCATCTGGGAAATGCACGGCGGCAAGCTCGAAGGTTTTCTCATCGGCGACGAACCAGACGACAAGACGCACGGTGAATCTGAACTGGTGGTTGAAAGCAAGGCGCTGATTATCCTGAAAGCCGAAGCCCTGCAAGGGCGCAAAATCCGGCGGACAGTCCCCTATTTCCTCAACGATCGTGCGGTGGAAATCAACGGCTATCAGGACTGGTGGATCTGCGAACGTCTGCTGACACGCCGGCATGTTGTCTTTGTGGTGGCGGGGTACCCGGCTATCGGCATGGGGCATGTGTTCCGTTCGCTCATGCTGGCGCATGAAATAGCGCACCACAAGGTTTCCTTCCTCTGTACCCGCGCAAGCGAACTCGCCGCTGCCAGCATCACCGCCCGTGACTACCACACCACCTTGCAAGCCAGTACCGAAACCAGCGCCCTCTGGAGCGATGTGCTTGCGCTCAAGCCGGATCTTGTCATCAACGACATGCTCGACACCGACCGCACCTACATGGAACACCTCAAAGCCGCAGGCATCCCGGTGGTCAATTTTGAGGATGAAGGGAGCGGCTCTGTGCTTGCAGATCTCGTCATCAACGCGCTCTACGAAGACCCCGGAACGCTGGGAATCCTCGGTGGTGCGGACGATACAACGAGCAAACAGCAGCCCTTGCGCCACGCTTCGCGCTTCTTGTACGGGCACAAATACTTCTGCCTGCGGGACGAATTTTTGCAGGCAACGCAAAACGTTTTCCGCGCCGTGGCGAGCTGTGTGCTCATCACCTTTGGCGGAACAGACCTGCCCAACTTTACCAGACAGACACTCGATGTCATTGAGCCGTTTTGTCGAGAACAGGGCATTGCGATTCGCATCGTCACAGGCCCCGGTTACGCGCACAAGGAAGCGCTCGAACGCCATGTGGAGGGACTGCAAAACCCGCTGGTGCGGTTTGAGTACGCCACCAACATCATGTCTCGTATGATGGAAGGGGTGGATTTTGCGATCTGCTCGGCAGGGCGCACGGTGTATGAGCTGGCGCACATGCGTATCCCCGGCATCGTGCTTGCCCAGCACGAGCGAGAAGCGCGGCACACCTTTGCCCGTTCGCGCAACGGATTTGTGTATCTTGGCGTCATGCGTGAATTCAACTCCCGGCGGCTCGACAAGGTTTTCAAACAGCTCATGACAGAACCAGAACGCCGTCAGCGTCTGCACCAGCGTCAAAGCCGCATCCATTTTCAAAAAAACAAAGCGCAGGTCGTTGCCAGAATCCTGCGCCTGCTGGAACAGGCATCGTGTTTCAATCCACAGTTGACGCCATCCGTTGACTGACTCCGTTACCGAAGGAATTTTTGATGAAAACCGTCATTGTCATTCAGGCTCGTCTCGGCTCCTCCCGTCTGCCCTGCAAAACGCTCCTCTCGCTGCACGGACTGCCCGTCATCGACTGGGTGGTGCGGCGTTGTGCCCGCGCGAGACTTGCGGACGCGCTGGTGGTGGCACTGCCTGATACCCGGCAAGATGACGTGCTCGCAAACCACCTGCACGCGCAAGGCATCGCCGTGTTTCGGGGTTCGGAACAAGACGTGCTTGCGCGGATGTACGGTGCTGCCGCCGCGCACAAGGCCGAAGCTGTGGTACGGGTGTGCGCGGACAACCCGCTCATCTGGGGGGAAGAGATCGACAATCTGATCCGCTTCTACCAGCAGGAGCCGTGCGATTACGCCTACAATCACATCCCGCGCAACAATCTGTACCCCGACGGACTCGGCGCTGAGATCGTGTCGTGTGCGCTGTTCGAGCGTCTTGCTGCAACCGTCACCCTCCCTGCGCACCGGGAACACTGTCTGTCGCACATCACTGACAACCCAGACCTGTTTCGTATCCGCACCTTTGACCCGCCAGACCCGGCTCTGCATCACCCAGAATTGCGACTGGATATGGACACTGCCGAGGACTTCATCAACCTTTCCCTGCTCGACATCCACCCCGACATCAATCCTGTTGACGTTGTGCGCCTTTTTTAAGGAAAAAACGACATGTACTTTCCGACTGCGGGCATTGAAGTTTCACCGCTGATTCCACCACTGGCCTCGTTTGCGGTGTCGTTCTTCATGTCGATGGGTGGGCTTTCCGGGGCTTTTTTGCTTGTCCCCTTCCAGATGTCTGTTCTTGGGTACACCAACACCTCTGTCAGTGCCACCAGTCAGCTTTACAATGTTTTTTCCAATCCCGGCGGGGTATTTCGCTACTGGCGGGAAGAGCGCATGGTCTGGCCTCTGGCGTGGGTCATCCTGCTTGGCACCATCCCCGGTATCCTCATCGGTGCGCTTGTCCGGGTGTACTGGTTGCCAGACGCCCGCCCCTTCAAGCTGTTTGTGGCGCTGGTGCTTTTTTGTATCGGGGTACAACTGTTGCGCGATCTGCGCCGCGTGCGCTCTGGCGTTGCTGTGCCAGCACCACGTCCTGTGGTTCGCATTGTGGAGCAAAACCACCACCGCGTGCGCTATCAGTACGATGGGCGGGAGTACACCTTTTCAGTGCCTGTTCTGCTGCTGTTTTGCGTAGGAGTTGGGGTGGTGGGTGGCATCTACGGGATTGGCGGGGGAGCGCTCATTGCGCCGTTTCTGGTGAGTGTCTTTGGTTTGCCCATCCACACGGTGGCAGGAGCGACGTTGTGCGCAACGTGTCTGGCGGCGGGGGTTGGGGTGGGGTTCTATACGCTCCTCGCACCATTCTTTCCGCACTTGACGCTTCTTCCAGACTGGCGCATGGCGCTGCTTCTTGGAATGGGCGGGCTGTGTGGGATGTATCTGGGGGCGCGCTGTCAGAAATACGTTCCCGCACGGGCGTTGAAATGGATGCTGGTGCTGGTGCTGCTAGGAACTGTTCTGGCGTATGGCATCGAATTTTTCACGGTTCGCCCCTAAAGTTTACGGATTGTGTACCGATAAGCAGGTATAGAGGGGCTAGGCTCACACCCTTCCCCTCCTCCACGCAAAGCCCCAAGGAGCCTCTTATGGATCTGTCAGCAGTCCTCGAAAACACCTTGAACAGCAAGATCACGGCCATGCTGTACAGCAAGCTGTACGGTAACAAATCGACCGTTGCCGTACCAGATTCTACCCGGCGTGCGTTTCTGGGGCAGATGAACATGGGGTCGCGGGTGGCTCTGCAAGGTGCGCAGAACATGAAAGACGCGGCTTCGCTCGTGACAGCCGCTCAGAGTGACGTGACCGCCATCAAAGACAAGCTCAATGAGATGAAGAAGATCGCCACTGAAGCGGCGAACAAAAACGCCATGCTGAAGCCTTCAGATTACGCCATGATGCAGACCTCATTGCGTTCGCTTTCCGACGGCATTGTGGCGATAGCAAAGAGCAGTTCCTTCAACGGGATCAATCTGCTTGACGGCAGTGCGGGCATGGACAAGGACGGGGTGATCTCGTTGCAGGCCGGAAATTCGGCACGCGATCAGGTGTTGACCAACATGCTCGACACCACCACCGCCGCAGGCACCGTGACAGACGGGGCTGGCAAGCTCAATCTCGGCAATCTCAAGGATCTCATGACCATGGCGAACTCGGACGATGCCGAAAAGCTGCTTGGCACCATCAACGATGTGTTCGACCGCGTACAAGGCATCGAATCGCAGTATTCATATGATATCAAGAGCCTGAACAACATGACAGTGCTCCTGATGGGTCAGGCCGACATCATGGATGAAGTCGTCAAGAACCACGCCCCCAAAGAAGAAGAAACCAAGCCCACCCCCCTTGAAGAAATGATGTCCGGCGGCATGGGCGGCAACATCATGAACGCGCTGGGGTAGGAGCAAAGCGTGTGGGTCAGTCCTGAACTTCACCGAACAGGACAAATTCGTATTCTGGAGCACTTTTCTTGCACCAGAATCTATAGTCAGGGCAATAGGCTTTCAGCAAGCGCGGGAGCACCCACATGTGTTCGAGGGTATGATACAGGCAGACGGCAAAGCGCGGCTTGTGTTCAGTGAAAATCCGTTCCGCACCCAACAGCGCAAGACCCTCTGCG
>JAVVPW010000061.1:0-10355 GCA_036655575.1 Bilophila sp. | reverse complement strand
CACATGCGCCGTAGAGCATTTGAACATTTTCAATGGTAAAATGCTCTAGTCTTCGTCGCATTCGAGATGCAACGTGTATTTCACCGGAAAGGCCGCTTCGAGCGAAGCTGTGATGAGGCAGCCTTGCTTCATGATTTTTTCTACCCGGTCAAAGATGAATTCATATTCTTGATCCATGAAGACCGTTATATCCAGATCAAGCCCTGTGACGCGCCCGCGCCCTTTGTCATCTGTGCCGGTATGGATCGTGGCCTTGCCTTCGATCCGGCGATACTTGGCGCTGCGTGTTTCAAGCGCTTTATCCAGCGCGGCACAATAGCAATAGAGCGCGGAAGAGGCGAGCAGCTTTTTGGCTGTCCCGGGTCGCTCTTCAGCGGGAATCTGTTCCCCGTCAATGGACAGGACGCCAAAAGCGGCGGATTCCATATCCAAATCTACTTTGCTGCCTTGACGGGCGATGGAAACGCTGATTTCGTGTGACATGGCTTTCTCCCGAATGCTTAGCGGAGTATCTTTAAAGGGCTTTGGGACGTGAGGGTTCTCACTGTTCGGCATGAGCGATGGTGTCATGACATCAAAAAGTGAGCGCTGTTGGCGTTTCTTTTGCATTTAGAATGCCAAACGTGAGTGAAAGCCTTCCCGCCACATCGTTTCCCAAAGCTCTTTACGATTGCCGTCGGTATTTTCGTATCTCAGTTTTTCTTTTGGGAAAAAAAGGACGAAATACCAGCGTGCGCCTCTTCTGAGCCTCTGATAGCGCTTGCTGTGGGTTTCAAATCGTGAAATACTGCCTCATGTTATATGACATCTTTGTCGCTATAAGTGACAAAGATGTTCAGGAGCGCTGTCGATGGAAATGTTTGCGCCTGTTTCCGAATGTGCCGTGGAAGAAAGTTATATCCGATTGCTCAACCATCTTCCGGGACTCGCCTACCGGTGCCGCGTGGTGCATCCGGTTCCACCGGGATCGGAACGCCTTGAATATATATTGGAATTTGCAAGCAAGGGCAGTTACGATCTCCTCGGCATTCCCTCTGAAGTGATGGTGCAGAATAATTACAACACCATCGAACGCATGACGCACCCTGATGATCTCCAAAAATCACGCCGAGAAATTTATGACAGTATTGTCGCGCATCAGCCGTATCAGGTGATGTATCGGCTTTCCCTGCCTTCCGGGCGACTGAAATGGGTGTGGGATCAGGGCGAAGGGGTTTTCAGCGCCAACGGTGAGCTGCACTATCTTGAAGGGCTGATGATGGACATCAGCGAACAAAAATTTCAGGAACTTGAGCTTAAGGAAGAAAACAGGCAGCTCAAGGCCTCGGTCGGCAATCTCTATGAATTGGGAAACATCGTTGGCAAAAGCGAGGCCATGCGGAAGGTCTACAACCTCATCATCAAGGCCGCCGAGACAGACACCAACGTCATCATTTATGGTGAAACCGGATCGGGCAAGGATCTGGTTGCCAAGGCCATTCACGAATACAGCGCCCGTAAAGGGAACTATGTACCCGTCAACTGTGGCGCCATTCCCGAACAGCTTCTTGAAAGTGAATTTTTCGGCCACACCAAGGGAGCCTTTTCTGGAGCACATGCCGCCAAGGAAGGGTACATCGGCGCGGCCAACAACGGTACGCTGTTTCTTGACGAAATCGGCGAATTGCCCTTGCATCTTCAGGTCAAGCTGCTTCGAGCCATCGAAAACAAGATGTACACCCCGGTAGGCAGCACCACGCCCAAAAGTTCTTCCTTCCGGCTTATAGCCGCCACCAATCAGGATCTTTCCAAAATGGTGCTGGAAAAAAAGATGCGCTCGGATTTTTATTACCGTGTGCATGTGCTTTCCATCACTCTGCCGTCACTGCGCGAACGGCAAGGGGACATCCCCCTGCTTGTGGAAGCCTACCTGGAGCGCAAGGGGCTGTCCTGTTCCCTGCCGCTTCAGGTGCGTCTGGCGATGGAGCATTACGACTGGCCCGGCAATGTCCGGGAACTGCACAATTTTCTTGATCGTTATACAGCGTTTGGGGATGTAGCCCTTGAATCGCTTGGGGAAGCTGGTAAGTTAGATTTGCTCTTTCCGGCGTTGCCTCACGAAGGGCTGACGCTGGAAAACGCAACGCTCCAGCTTGAAGAGCGGATGATTCAGCAGGCGCTGGACAGATGCCGTTGGCGCAGGGGCGACGCCGCCGAGGCTCTCGGCCTGAATCTGCGTACTCTGCAACGCAAGATGAAGCGGCTTGGTATGGGAAAGTGAACTAAAAAAATGCTGGCGGGGGAGGAGAAACTTTCTTCAGAAAGGTTCTCCTCCCCCGATTTTCTTTACCTTAATACGCTTGATCAGGCGCAGTCGTGTTTATCCCAGGGTTCCCGGTTGTCGCGCTGGATAACAGATTCCATACGCACAAGCGCTTCCTTGAGCTTTTTGATTTCTTCGAGCTTGAGGTTGGGGTTCTTCATCACCTGATAGACGATTGCGCCCGTGCAGGTTTCAGCGATGGGCAGATCGGCGATGGTGGCGATGGTTACGGCGATGTCCTGTGCGGTGACGGAGCGTTCGACCACGCTTGCCTTGCTGTTGACAGCAAGACCGTAGAAGGCCGTTCCCGAAGCCGTGGCGACCACCACCAGTGTACGGCGATCGGCGGCTTCAAGTACCTGCGCGAGAGCCTCCGCGCCTTCAACGATGACAAGAGCCGCATCGCCTTCAAAGGCTGCTTCAATGCCGGAAGCCTCGATGGAGAGACCTCCAAGGGAAACCGCCAAGGCCTTCAGACCGGCAGTGTCCGCATGAGGGAGCACGGCGGCTTTCTTTTTCAGTTTGTCCAAGGCTTCGCCGGAGCCGTTGAGATCAAGCGTATCAGCCAGTACGAGCAGGGCCTTTTTCTCAGCCATGATAGATTCCTTGCTTCACGGGATAGCCCGTGTTTATCCGTGTATTGTCTTCCCCCCGGCAGGACTTCCGCCGCACAGCCTCCCCACCAGGTAAAAAGTTTGGGAGGAGGGGGAGGATGTTTTTCCCCCACTATTTCACCAGATTGGGGTCTTCCATAATCTGATACATCGGCGCGCCTTCGGTATCCTCTGGCATGGGGCCGCCGGTCATGTAGCACAGCGTGGGCACGATGTCCGCCAGCCAACGGGGACGGGTGTACCGATAGCCCTTCTTGATATTCGGGCCGCGGAACATGAGCAGGTTCTTGAGGCTACCACAGCCGGATTCACCGGTGGGCAGACCGTAACCGTGTTCCGCCATGTATTCGGGCTTGAGGACGTATACAACATCACCAGCCTGTGCCCCACCCATGCCGAAAACGTGCGCATCTTCCCTGCGTACCGCAAGAAGCACGGGGCGTTCGCCGGTATCAGGATGCTTGTAATCGAGCAGGGCATCAATGATCCGGTCACGAACCTTCTCGTAATCCTCGGCCTCGACAATGCCGCCGGGATACTTGCCCTTGAGGTTGACGTACACGAACATGTAGCGTTGCGGAACCGCAAGGGACTTGCTCACATCAAGGACGTAGTTGAAGCCTTCGGTTTCTTCGTAGATATCCCAGTAGTTTTCCGACTTTTTAGGCTCATAGGAGCACAGGCCGGCTTCCCGCAGGGCGTGGGCAGTGTTCAGAATGGGGCCCATCGGGGTCGCGCCGTGGTCGGAACACACGCACATCAGCGTCTCGTCGCCCATGATGTTCATGAGGCGACCAAGAAGGCGGTCTTCAACCTCATAGATGTGGCGCTCCATCTTTTCGGCGCGGGCGCGGACTTCGGGGTCCTTGCTGTCCAGATCGCTCAACCAGCCATGATAGAACCAGTCGATGGGGTGCGAATGCATGTAGAACAGATCCCAGTCGGGATTGGCCTTGAGCAGCGACTCAACAGTGTTCCAAAGCCACGCACTGTGAAATTCAACCAGTTCGCATACGGTGTCGGTATCAATGATGCCGTGGAGATAGGCCACAAGGCCGATGTCGTTCGCGGTGATGTGCTTGGAAAAATCAATCTGGCTGGCGGCTTCTGCCGGGGCGATGAAGCCGATGCGACCCGCGATGCCGGACATGTACAGCTTGAACTCTTCGGCGTCATCGGAGAGCTGCATCAGTTTGCAGCGGAATACGCCCTTTTCGGTGCGCCCATCGGACTTGATGGTAAAATCGTGCTGAACAGGTTCGCTCCATTCACCGAGTTTGATGGTGAAGAACGCCTTGGCGTAGTCCTTTTCCGGGCACAGGGCGATGCGATCATAGCCGTTATCGCCGCTTTCCCATGCGAGGCAGTACCACGTCTGACTTTCCAGCGGTTCAACGGATTCCTTGAACGACATGTTTACAGTTATTTCCAACGGCTCGTCGCAGTCGGGGAGATTTTTCCAGCCCTTGGCGTCATCAAAGGTTCCCTGAACGCCCATGGGATAGAATTCTGTGGAGATGACGCTTTCGGATGCGAGAAATTCCTTGTGCTCATTGCCGTGCAGGGGCCAGCGGGTTTCGGCCGGGGAAAGACCCTGACCCATGATCATGACGCCGTTCTTCATGTGAGAAGGCCACGACATGGGATAGTTCACCACTATGCACTTCTTGCCGTTCTTGTCCCATGCATCCCAGATGGTCTCTGCGGTCACAATGTCAGAACCGAAGGCCTGCGTGGTTTCCTTGTAATCAAGGCTGCGGCCTTCATGATAGTAATAATAATCTTCCACGCCGTGTGTACGCGGGTAGGCTCCAGTGCAGATGGTCGCCCATGACGGCGGCGTCACCGTAGGCAGGTTGTAGCCTTCGGGAATAAAACTCCCTTCCTGCATGAAGGCGCGGAAATGCTCCAGTCCACCTTGAGCCAGCATGGACTCCAGACGCTTCGGAATGAGGCAATCATACCCAATAAGAGCGGCGCGTTTCGCTTTCTCAGCCATCATGGACTCCTTACTGTTGCGGTGAAAGATGTAGGGCTGTCCTGCAACCCGTTTTTTCGTCACAACAGAGTTATCAATATCTGTGCCATGCGCTTTTTACTCAAGAAAGACAGGGTATTGTGCTTTTATACTCAAGCAGGATTCCCAGTGAACCTTGCCGCGAAAGAGCTGTAGACGACAGTCTTGTCATTCGGGCTATGGGCGTACATGTAGTATAGTGAATTTATAGGAAGTATACCAAAAATCAGTGTGTGTCGTCTAATAGGACATTATTGTCGCACATAGAGAGCTGTGTCTAGAATTTTATTGTACTTCAGCATGTTACACGAAATGTTCTTTTTGGTACAATCTTCGCAATTTATTTGAACGGTGAGACCCTAGATCCTATTTCGAACCGAGGAGACATGATATGAGTCAAGCTACTGAAGAGGTCAACGGCAAAGACATTGATCTGCGACCCGAATGGGGGATCTTCCTTCCGTCCGTTCTGGTCATCCTGCTTATCAGTATCCCTTCGCTTTTGTATCCGCAGGCAGCGGAACAGCTTGTCGGGGCAGTGTACAAGCCTTTCGCCGCCAATTTTGGCACATTGTATCTGTGGATCACAGTTGGACTTATTATCCTGTGCGTTTATTTTGCCTGTAGCCGTTATGGAAACATTAAATTCGGCGAACCAGATGAAAAGCCGGAATTTGCATTGACCTCGTGGATAGCCATGATTTTCTGTTCCGGGGTAGCCGGTGCGGTCATGTTCTGGTCGATCATTGAACCACTGTGGGATCTTATTGCTCCGCCCCAGTACGCTGCCCCCATGAGCGTCGAAGCCTATGACTGGTCGCTTGCCTACCTGCTCCTTCACTGGGGGCCCAATGCGTGGTGTACCTATTTCATCACGGCTCTGCCCATCGCCTACATGTTCCACATCAAGAAAAAACCTTTCTTGCGCATCAGTTCAGCCGCAGACATGATCATCGGAAAACAAAAAGATGGCATTCTCGGACGTTGCGTGGACGTGTTCTTTATTCTCGGTCTGCTCTTCTGTACTGCCGTGACCATGTGCATTTCCCTGCCCACGGTGGAAGCCGCGCTGGTACAGGTATTCAGCATTCAGCCCTCGTTCGGCCTTGAAATTGCGATTCTGTTGGTCAGCGGCCTGTTGGCTGGTGTCACCGTCTATCTCGGCCTCAAAAAAGGTATCAAGCGGCTCAGTGATCTGAACGTGCTCATCGCGGTTGGGATGGTTGTCTATGGCGCCGTTTGCGGGCCTACTGCCTCGCTGTTTGACATCTTCACCAACGCTGTGGGTAAATTGCTCGGCAACTATTGGAACATGACCTTCTGGACGAATCCCTTTGCCGAAGGCACGTTCCCGCGTGACTGGACGATTTTCTACGCGCTGTTCTGGGCTGGCTACGGGCCATTCATGGGCTTGTTCATCGCCCGTATCTCCCGCGGGCGCACCGTTCGTGAAATCATCGGCTGGGGCATGTTCGGCACTGTGGCTGGCGGCTTCATGATCCACGGCGTCTTCGGTTCCTACACCTTGTACGCGCAGTTTCACGGCATCATTGACGCCGTATCAATCCTCAAGACGCAAGGCGCGCCGGCTGCCATGATGGCTGTCATCGCTACCTTGCCCTACAGCAAGGTTGTTATGCTCGTCTATTGCGCCTTTTCAACCATTTTCCTTGCTACCACAGTCAACTCCGGCTGTTATGTCGTGGCGGCCACGGCAACCCGCAGGATGCCTGCGGATTCAGACCCCCACCGTTACCACTGCGCCTTCTGGGCCGTGGCGCAGAGCCTGCTGGCACTGGGCATGCTGGCGATGGGCGGCCTGGAGGTAGCGAAGATTTTCGGCAACTTCTCCGGCGCGCTCATGGCGCTCCCCTCCCTCTTGCTCACCGCCTGTTGGTTGAAAATCATCCGTGAAGACGGCAAGAGCCTGCTGCATCTGTATACCGTGAAAGAATAGAAGAGATAGGTTTATAGAGCAACAGGAATATAAAGAGCCTGCCTCCCTCTTCAGCTTTGAAGAAAGAGGCAGGCTCCGACGCGCTCTAAAAAAATCTGCGGAGGAAGGACGAGAAATCCCACGGATAGAGGAAGAAGCGGGAGCAAACTGCACCTGCATGTGGTGTTTGTGGGAGGCAACGCGCACGACAGCCGTCTGATACAGGGCAGACGCATCTAAATGTGTAACCATCTGCAATTATTAACAGTTGTTTGTACATATAGTTTTTTAACTGTTAATAAAAACAGTGTGTTGCATGGTACGTGCGTCTGCCCTGCCGTCTGATAAGCCAGACACTGGAGAATTCGCAGAAGCTTGGAGTGCACTTTCTGGGAAAAGAGAAGCGCCATCTCTGTCTGGATAAAGGTTATGATTACAAGCGAGTATACGCAGAAGTGGCTGCAAACGGCTTTGAAGAACATATCTGCGGGCGTCAGACCGAACGCCGAGCCATGGCCGAAGGAGAACGTCCTCGTCGTTGAGTTGTGGAACGAACATTCGGCTGGCTGAAGGGATTCCGAACGCTGAGAACCCGTTATTGTCACTTCGTACAGAATTACATCGGTATGGTGTACTTGGCCTTCGCATGCATTCTCTGGAGAAAACTCAATTAAGCAATTTGTATGCCGGATGTTCTCTTAATGCACATCTCAGTAATCTGCTCTACCGGACGCGTTTCCTCTGCTTCCAATTCCAGTCATACCAAACTGGGATTGGAAGCAAAGAAACGTTTTTTTGTCAAAACGAGTTTTATTGCTTCCGTGCATTCAGGTATTGTCAACGCCTCTACAAAAGAATAAACTATTAGAGCCTATTCACGTTGAAAAGGCTCTGCTAGCGCAAACGCGAAGGGAGGAAATGATATGGCGATTATCAGACCCGTTGTAGGACATAATTCTATAGGCACAGGGGGAGACGATCAGTTCCGCACCCTCAACACGATGGCGGCCGTGGGACTGGCGGGGGACGATATGTTCCATGTCCTGTCAACAGGCGCTCACTACTGGTACGGGGGTTCGGGAAACGATACCTACAAGGCCAATGCTTTTTCAGAAATCGTTATTTTTGAAGACGCCGCCTCCCCATGGGATACCCTCAATATAAGCTCTGAGTCTGCGCAGTTTCTTAGATTCGCCATTGTCAACGATCGGCACTTGCTCATCTCAGGTTTTGCCACAACATTCATCGCGGATTTCATGTCCCCGCGGGGTAAAATAGGAAATTTTCAGATCATGGATGAGCAACAGAACATCGTCATCGTATCTCTGGACACCATGTGGGCAAAGTATATCGCCTCGGCTCCCCACATTACCAGCTCGCTGTCTCCGCAACTGACCGCCAAACTGGCTCTGAGAGGGCAGGCTACAGTCATGGAACAGACGCTGCCGGGCTTTAATGAAAACTATTATCTCACGCACAACGCCGACATCGCTGCGGCTGTTGCCAATGGCGACCTGCTGGCGGGCGCTGCCCACTACGCCATGAACGGCGGGCATGAAGGCCGCAGTCCGAACCCTGTCTACGATGAGCATTTTTACATGGCTAACCCCACCTTTCAGGCGGCTGTTCTGGGTGCGGGCATGACGGGGTATGAACATTATGTTCACTATGGGCAATACGAGGGTCTGCAACCCAGCGCGATCTACAATGACGCCGCCTACCTTGCCGCCAACCCGGATGTGCAGCAGGCGGTGACTACGGGGTTCCTCAAAACGGGTTTTGAACACTACGCGCAGAGCGGGCAGTACGAGGGTCGTGCGCTGGCTCCCGGAGGAAATGCGCCGCTGGTGGCGGTCGCCACAGAACTCGACACAGCTGACGCCCCTGCGGCGTTGGCGCACACACCTTTTGCGGCTGCTTCGGCAGTGACCACGCTGGACAGTACCGTGCTACAAGCACTCGCATCCTCTATGCTCAACGCGGAGGCGTCCTCTGAACCAAACGCATCGGCGTCTTCTGGCCTGCTGACCGTTGCTGACCCGAACGCGCCTGCATGGTTTGACGAAACAGTGTATCTGCAAAGCAAGCTGGAGCAATTACAGCGCAGCCATGAAGGCACATATGCCACAGTCGATCAGGTTCAGCAGGCCATAGTCGACGCGGGCATGACACCGTACGCCCACTATGTGCGCTATGGCGAAGCGGAAGGCGTGAGTCCTAACGCCTATTTCAACCCTGTACTCTATGCCCGTGCGCTGGCTGCTTCGTGGAACAGCACGCAGCACAACGGTACGGATGTGTGGAACGAAACCGATCCTCTGACCTTTGCCCAAAAGATGGGTGTCACCCTGTACGAACACTTCAGTGCCAAAGGAGACAGTGAAAACATCAATCCGTCCAACACCTTTGATGTCTCCGCCTACCTTGAAGCCAAAGGGCAACACTGTGGCCTGAGTCCCGAAGCGACCTTACAGGCCATTCTGGCGGCGGGGCTGGATCCCCTCACCCATTATCTGCACTACGGCAAGGCGGAAGGTATCCCCGTCGGTGTCGTGCCCACATCCGAAGCGGTTTTTGCGCAAACATGGTGGAACCCACTGCCGCAAGATCCGCTCTTTGGTGATCAATGGCATCTGCTGAACACGGGGCAGGAAGGCGGCACACCGGGCATGGATCTGCACATAGTTCCGGCATGGCACGACTACACAGGGAAAGGCGTCACCGTGGGCGTTGTCGATACGGGCGTTGAATTCACCCATCCTGATCTGAGCGCACACATTGACACAGACAAAAGTTTTGGCGCAGTCACCGATCCAAAAACGCATATTGTCTATGACAAGCACGGTGAACCCATTTTCAATACCTCGGAAACCGTACAATCCCCCGATTCCCACGGCATGCCCGTGGCTGGCCTTGTGGGCGCTTTGGCGAACGATCTGGGCGGGGTGGGGGTGGCGCCGGACAGCACAATCGCCTCGATCTACATTGCTCTTGGCGTAGAACCTTCTCCGGGGCACATTTTTGGAGATACCACAAACTTCAACCGTGCCCTGCAGCAAGCCGACAACTACGATATTCTTACGAATTCATGGGGCAACCTTATGATCTTGGCCACTACCTACGCTACACCGGACGAATACCGCGCCGACTACGCTGACTTGCACCACGCCGTCAGCACCGGGCGCGATGATCTGGGCACAGTGGTGCTTGTTGCCGCTGGCAACAGCAGTGGCATAGGCGCCGACGCGAATCTTGAGACCAACAACTGCACCCCTTTCACCATCACTGTTGGCGGCGTGGACTACAAGGGGCAACCAGTGAGCTACGCCACCCCCGGTGCCAATGTACTCGTGAGCGCTCCCACAATGACGCAAGAATGGACGCTGACGAAGACGGAGGAGGAACCCCATGTCATAACCCAGAACAAGGGAGACATCACCACCACCGACAGGCAGGGCGCAGAAGGCTACGCACCCTCTGATTATG
>JAVVPW010000060.1:281-10416 GCA_036655575.1 Bilophila sp. | reverse complement strand
GAAAAGGGCTATATGCGCGTCATAACCCGTGCCAACAGTCAGAACGGCTACATTGCTGGGCAAGGAAGAATCACGCCAAAGGGCATGGACGCGCTTCAGGGATTATTGAAGACACGTTGCGCCCAAGCATGAACACAACCGTATTGGCCGTTGTCCCCACAGGCAGCGGCCTTTTTCTTTACCTTTTTACCAAAAGAGAGCACCCGTGTTTGATTTTGAGTACACCCTCCGCCTGTCGCTTGCCGACTGCCAAATCCTGATTGATCCCACTGTCTCGGATATTATTGAAGAACATACACAAATGCCGGAGGCTTGCGAAGATGGCAACAGCTACTAAGAAACTGCCGAAGGGCATCACAAAGACGCCTTCCGGCACCTTTCGGGTGAACGTCATGATTGACGGCAAGCGTATCGGCAAGACCTTTCACACGTTGGAAGAAGCCAAGCAGGGACTGTATATTGCCCGTTCGACAGGCACTACCGATGCCGTTGTTGATTCATCCAGCCTCAACATTACGCAGTCACGGCAGGAAAGCACATCAGATACGGCGTGGACGCTGCAAGAGGCCGTAGAAAGGACGTTTCAAACGGTCTGGAACGGGATGCCCTCAGAACGAACAAACATGTTCAACAGTCAGGCCGCATTGAAGTTCTTTGGTGAAAAGTATCCGGTATCCAAGATCACAATGGATAGAATTGACGAATACATGGCGCATTGCCAGAGCATTGGCAACGCGAACAGCACGGTCAACAAGAAGCTCATGTGCCTTTCTCGTGTCCTGCGTACAGCGCACGAGCGTGGTAAGCTCAAGGTCATGCCCAAAATCCGACTGAAGAAAGAGCCACAAAACCGCATCCGCTTTCTATCAGAACAGGAAGAAGAACGCCTGCTTGCTACCGTATCCCTGTTTGGCTATGCGGATCAGCGGGACGCTATCGAATGCCTCATTTATACCGGCTTTCGTTGCTCGGAACTCTGGCGGCTGGAGAAACGTGATGTGGACTTCAACCACGGCACCATCACCCTCTGGCGGACAAAAGGCGGGCGTCCGCGCACAGTGCCTATTGTGGGCAAGATCCGGCCCATTATTGAAGCCCGTTGCGCCCGCTGTCAGAACGACACAGATCGCCTGTTCCCCGGCTCAAGCAACGCTTGGATACGTTGGGCATGGGATCGCGTCCGGGCGCATATGGGCTTGCTCGATGATCCACAGTTCGTGCCGCACATGCTCCGGCATACCTGCGCAACAAGGTTGGCACAGCGTGGCGTGTCCATGCCGGTTATCAAGGAATGGCTCGGTCACACGTCCATCACCACCACCGCCCGGTACGCCCACTTCGCGCCTACTGACCTGACCAATGCGGCGAAGTTGTTGTGTTGAATAATATTGGTGAACATATAAAAGGCTGGAGGGGTAAAACCTTCCAGTCTTATTCTTTGAGGTATAAAAAGTCGCAGTGTAATTGTTCGGTGCAAATTTTCTCTGCGAAGAGCGTTGAAGGTCTTGTTTTCATCTGTACAGCGGGCATGAAAAAAGCCTGTAAGGTGTTATCCTCACAGGCTTTAAAAGATGGTGCCGAAGGGGAGACTCGAACTCCCATGCAGTTGCCCGCACTAGACCCTGAACCTAGCGTGTCTACCAATTCCACCACTTCGGCGCGAAGAGAGTTGTAGACAAAAGGAGAGGGGTTGGCAAGTGTTTTTTTGGGGAAAAATGAAGAAAAAGAGAAAAACACACGCTTTATACGTTTATCATTTTGTATTCATTTACTTTTTATATTTTCTCTTTTGGCTCTTCGTCTTCTAGGCCGTATTGTTTGATTTTGCGGAAAAGCGTGCGGCGGTCGATGCCGAGGATGTCGGCGGTTTCAGCGCGCTTCCATTCGTTCTGCCGCAAAATTTCATGCAAATACTCCCGTTCAAACCGATCCAGCGCAGAAGTGAGCGGTTCTTGAAGAACACGGGGTTTTTGTGGTGCGCCCTCTGGCAACGCGACAACGCACGATTGCGCCAGACCCGTTGGTGCGCTGATCTGGAGGGAACCGATTTGCACCCGTCCGAGCGTCAGGTAGCGGTACAGCGTGTTGTGCAGTTCCCGAATATTGCCGGGCCAGTCGTACTGCATGAAGGCCTGCATGATGTCCGAGCCTATCGGGGGCAGATCGTCCACACGCGGGTATGCGTTGAGAAAATAGTCAACAAGCAGAGGGATGTCTTCTCTTCGTTGGCGCAAAGGGGGGAGATGAATCGGGATGACGTGAATCCGGTAAAAAAAGTCCTCACGCATCTGTCCGCTGGCGACCCGCTCTGCAAGATCCCGGTTGGTAGCGGCGATGATCCGAAAATTGGGATTGTGCAGCTCAGAACCGCCCACCGGCGTAAACCCCTGCCCTTCAATGGCTCGGAGGAGCTTTGTCTGCGCGCTGAGGCTCAGTTCCCCCAGCTCGTCGAGAAACAGCGTGCCACCATCGGCTCGATCAAGACAGCCTTTGTGATCGCTCAAGGCTCCGGTGAACGCGCCTTTGCGATAGCCAAAAAATTCACTCTCGAACAGATTTTCCGGGACAGCACCGCAGTTGACCGCAATAAACGGTTTGTCGCAACGCCCCCCACACTCGTGGACAGCACGAGCGGCAAGCTCCTTGCCTGTGCCCGACTCCCCAAAAATCACAACACAGTCTTCGGTAGCGCCAGCACGAGCGATAAGCTCAAACACCTCGCGCATGGGTGCGGAATCGCCTACAATGTTGTTGAAACAACGAGCCTTGAGGCGTTCCTTCAGTTCCTCATTTTCCTTGCGGATACCCAGCTCGTTTTTCTGTTTTTCTGTGATGTCGTTGACCAGCCCTTCAACGGTAATCAGTCTGCCTTGCGCGTCAAAAGCTCCAGAAGATTGCTCCCAGACCCACTTTTCCTCGCCCCAAGCCGTGATGATGCGGTAGACCAGCTCCCACCGCCGCCGCTCCCGAAGCGCTGTATCCGTGGTTTTGCGGATGGTTTCGCGGTCGTCTTCATGCGCGATGTCCAGAAGGCCAAGGTGTTCTTCGCCCATGAAGCGTTCCGGCGCGTAGCCTGTGAGGCCAAGCACGCCGTCGCTGACAAAGGTGACAGCTCGTCGCGGGTGCGGTTTGCCGTTGACCACGCTTTCGCGGTACGCAAGGCCGGGGAGGTTGTCGAGCAACGCCACAAGCTGGCGCCGTTGTTCTTCAAGTTCGCGTCCGATGCGGGCGTTGTGGCGTTCGAGCTGTTCGCGCATCTGCTTGTTCATGATGTGGGTGCGCACCCGCGCCAGGACTTCGGCATCGTGAAACGGCTTGGTGATGTAATCCACACCGCCGACCTCAAAGCCGCGTGTTTTTTGTCCCGGATCATCGACATAAGAAATAAAGACCACCGGGATGGTCAGCAGGCGGACATCCTGCTTCATGCGCTGACAAACCGTGTACCCATCCATGTCCGGCATCATGACATCCAGAAGCACGAGATCGGGGATGATTTTTTCCATGTATTCAAGCGCACGGGTGCCGTTTTTCGCCACGCCGAGCCGGTATTCCTGATTCAGTTTGCTGACCAGAATACGCAGATTCGTGGGGTCATCGTCAACCACGAGTACAAGAGGCTTATCTTCTATCATGCTTCCTTCCCCAGAGCAGATTATTTTTGAAACGCTGTACGTTTCAAAAATTCATTTTGGGGAAAAACGTCGTTTTCCCCAAAATCCACGCCGCGTTGCGGCGCGTCGCACTCATGTGCGCCGTAGAGCCTTTAAACATTTTCAATGGTACAAGGCTCTAGCGAACATTCTGACAAGAACACCAGCGCTTCATCGTAATCATAACTCTCAAGCAAATTCTGAAGTTCTTCCAGTCGATTCGCAGGGATGATGCCTGCAAGAGCGGGAAGAGCCTCGGCGATACGTTCTGGATCGGCGACAGAAAGAGCGTCTCGAAACGCCTGCAAGCGCACGGGGATGTCTTCGGGAGTTCCATTGTTGCTGGGCGAAACAACCAGCGGTGCGTCTGAAAGCGCCAGCACAGAGGTTTCCACCTCCGCAAAGGCCTGCCGTAACGTCTCAAAAAGTGACGCGAGTGCAGCGGTATCGGATTGACGCGCCGCAAGCTCCAGCGCGTGTGCGGCCTGTTGCACCGCTATGGCACCGATGTTTGCCGCCGCGCCCTTGAGGTTGTGCGCCGCACGAACGATCTCTTCTGTAACCGCTGCCGCACCGCCCTGCTCTACCAGAGTGATCTGCTCACGCAAGGACGTGAGCGAACTGGTGGTGGTACGCACAAACCCGCGCACAATTTTGGTATAGGTGGCAGGAGGCACATTGAGACGTTGCATGGCGTCAGGATCAAGCCCTTGCGCCAGAACAAACGGAGCAGACAACGCAGACGGGGCGGGCGCGAGGGGTTTTTCCAGATCCGCAGCGGGCGTGTCCAGCGTTGCTTCTTCAGGGTGGTGCGCGCTGATCTTGTGCGGGAGCAACGTCAAGAGGGTTCCAAACAGCGAAGCCCGACTGAGCGGCTTGGAAAGATAGCGGGCAATGCCTGCGGAAATGGCGCGCATTTTGTCTTCGTGCATGGCGTGGGCGGTGATGGCGACAATGGGCAGAGCGTTCAGTTCTGGCATGGTACGGATGATCCGGGTGGCCTCGTACCCGTCCATGACCGGCATCTGCACATCCATCAGCACAAGATCAAAATGTTCCCCTCGCTCAATGCCCACCCGAAGCGCATCAAGAGCCTGCTTGCCGTTGCTGACAATGGAAAGCTGCACTCCGGTATCTTCAAACAGAGCTTCCATGATTTCTTGATTGGTGGGGTTGTCTTCTGCCACCAGAATACGGACATCATGAAACAGCGGCGTTGCCATCGGTCGAGGCAAGGCGTGCAGGCGCGTGGAGTAGGCAACGTGACAAGGTTCACCAAGCGACTCCACAGCCTCGTGCAAGCCCCGCAACGTCACCACAGGCAAGATGGCAACCTGCCCGTCGTTTTCGGCGCTGTCGGTCAGAATCTGTTCCCCGGCGTGCTCGTCCATAAGGATGGCGGGAATAGTCTGTCCAAAGGCAGAACGCAAGAGCCGTAGTGCGTACAGTGTCCCCGGTTCCGCCAGCTTGCGGTCAAAAAACAGCAAATCCGGTGCCGTCGAGGTCTTCTGGAGCGCCTCGCTGGTGGAGGTAGCCGTGATTGTCCTGATGCCGAGCGCGGCAAAATGGCGACACAAGACTTCCGTCTGAAGTGGGGAAAGGCTGAGGATGAGCACACACGGCGGCTCTTGGGTGCGGGCTGTCAGCGTACAAGGAGGGAGTTCTGTTCCCGGCTGCACGACAAGCGGCACGGAAAACACAAAACTACTGCCCACACCGGGTTCGGATTCCACCGAGATTTCGCCGTGCATCATTTCCACAAGCTGGCGACAGATACACAGACCAAGCCCTGTGCCACCGTGGCGTCTGGTAGTGGAGGCATCCACCTGTCGGAACGGTTGAAAGAGCTGTCCCATAAATTCAGGCGCAATGCCCACCCCGGTATCGTGGACAAAGCAGATGAGACGCACCTGCTGTTCTCCATCCTGAACCCGCACGCTACGGGGTACAGAGTCCAGCGAAACAGCCGCTTGCCGGAGGGACACACAGATCTGTCCACCCGGCCCCGTAAATTTGACCGCGTTGGTCACCAGATTCATGATGATCTGCTGCAAGCGTCCAGCGTCCCCCACCAGTGCCAGCCGCATGGCTGGGTCCATGTCCACCACCAGCTCAATGCCGCCGGCCTGCGCGTTGTGCAACGCCACAGTACACACATGGTGTACCACATCGTCGAGCATGAACGGCGCCTGCTCCAGCTCAAGGTGTCCGGCTTCAATCTTTGAGACATCCAGCAGGTCGTTGATGATCTCAAGAAGCGCACGCGATGACTGCATGATCGCACGCAAATAGCGGTGGGGCGGCGTCTTTTCCTTGAGCAAGGCCAGCTCCGCAAAGGCCATGATGCCGTGAAGGGGGGTACGGACTTCGTGACTGATGTTGGCGAGGAACTGGCTCTTGGCGATGGTTGCCGCGTCAGCCGCCTCCTTGGCCAGTTGCAGTTCCGCATTGATAGCCTGCAAATCGCGGGTACGCTCGTTGACCCGGTGTTCCAGCTCCACATTGGATTGCTCAAGCATGGCGCGGCTCTCGCGGAGTTCCTTTTCCGCACGGTCGTATTTGACCAGCTCCTGCTTGAGCTGCACCGTGCGCCGGGCAACTTGTCGCTTCAGCGAAAAGTTCCAGTACAGCACAAAGGCAAACACCGTGAACAGCACTTCCGCCGCAAAAAGCATCAACCAGACAGTCTGTTTGGAAAACGTTTTTTCTTCGTAGGGTTGCAGCCACTTGCGGGCAAGAATCCGGCGTTCGTCCGGTGTGATCTGCTGCAAGGCCTTGGTCAGGATACTGAGCAATTCCGGCCAGTCCCGCCGGACGCCAAAGGCGTGCCCGTACGGTGCTTCAATGACGCTTGCCACATGGAGATTGCGGATGCCGCTGTCGTTGATTTTTTCCGTGATGTTGAACTGGTAGTCTATCATCGCGTCCACTTCGCCAAAGGCCACTTGTTGCAGACCTTCCAGCGTGTTGGCAACAGGGACGGGAATGATTTCAGGATGTCGCTCGTCTAAAAAGTCGTGCCACGAATAGCGATTGACCACAGCCACCCGCTTGCCCTCAAGATCCGCAAGGCTCTTTATCGCGTCTTCAGACTCTGCATTTTTTTTGTTGTTTTGCCGTGTTACGATGATACCGGGCAGGGTAAGGTAGGACGGTGTGAAGGCCATGTACTGTGCCCGGTGCTCGGTTTCAGCCGCGGCAGTGTACACATCCACCTGTCTGGCGGCAGCTCTCGTGGCGGTGTCTGTCCAGTTGCTCGGCAAGGCAACGCGAAAGGTCAGGCCGGTGAGCTTTGTCACCACCCGCAGGTAGTCCGGCCCGATCCCGGTGTAGCGCCCCTTGGCGTCCAGCATTTCTACAGGGAAAAAATCAGGGTCAACGCCCACCGTCACGCTACGGTGTGCCACAAGCCACGAGCGTTCCTCTGGGGTCAGCGTGGGAACGATGGACACTTGCCGCTCCACCAGCGCGTCCACAACATCAGCGCTGGTCTCAAACAGATTGTTCTGAACCGCTTTCAGCACCAGAAAAACCTGCACCGCAACAAGAAACATCCCGAACAGAAGAACAGTCAGCAGGCGCACAGAGTCCCCTTATACCAAAACATACAAACCCATCAGTCACGCACCGAACGCAGATAGGCTTCTGCCGATTCAATCACATTGGGCAACAGAATTTTCACAGCACTGGGGCTGGTTTCCCCCAGCGAAATGCAGGCCGCGAGATTGTCGCGCAAGCGTTCAGCGTCCTGCCGATCAGCGCCTGGTTGCAGCAAGATAATCCGTTTTTCAAGGGTAGCAAAGAGTTCTTTGGCAGACTGGAGCGTGACTTCAGACATGACTTTTTCCTTCAGGTTTAAGGGACGCTTTCTTCCGAATATGCGCCCGCAAGCGTTGCACAACAGCGTCGTAGTTTTCCGGTCGGTGCGGGTAAAGGCACGGGGTGCAATCCTTGACACCGCTCGGAAGCACAACGCCCTGCCCGCCGCATTCTGGCAGCAAGTAGAGCGGGCAATAACAAAACAGACAATTAAACGATTCAAGCCCCTTGTGACAAGGGAAATACGCGCATTCGACATTTGTAAAAAACCGCGAACTGTTCTCCATGCAAGACGCTCCCGTACCTTTCCAAAAGGCACCGTGTCATATCTGCTGCGCCTGCCTGACGGCAAGACCGTAGCCGCGCATACGCTGGGTTTGCTTGCGCGAGGCAGAGAGCGAATCCTGAATTTCCAGCTTGCGTTTTTTGGCTTCCGCGTACAGCTCTTTCTGGAGGTCTTGCAGCGCTTCGAGTCGAGTGCGCAAGGTTTCATGCACGCCACCGCGCAACGCCTCTTCGGTCAGCGCGTCGCGTTTTGCACAACACTGGTCGGCAAGCTCCACATCCCCCGACCGCAGAGCGTCTAGCTCTTGTGTCCCGATCCGCAACGCTTCGTCAAGGAGTTCACACGAAGCCATGCTTACTCCTGTATGGTGCAACGAATGCCGTCACGCAAGCGCTGAATGACCTGCTTCCAGTTTTCGCACACGGGAATGAGTTCGTATTCAAGCAGATCCGCAAGCAGAATCCAGTCTTCAGATTCGAGCACTTCGGTCATTTCACCAAGCAGAGCTGAAATCTGCTCCACGTTGGAACTAAAATCTTTGTCCTCGGTGAGCACAAATTCCGAACGCAAGACACCAACCATAGACATGAAGTCTCTGGTGACGTCAAGAAGATCTTGCAGCAGCTCCAACGCATCTTCGTTGTTGGATTCACGAAACAGATGCGCGACCTTGCGGCTCCCGTCTGTCATGATCTGCGTGACCTTGAACAGCTCGCGGGCGATGTTCAGCGCCATCTCGCCAAGCGGCACCGAGCGGATTTCCACCGACGTGATTTCATCGCTGGCGATGTCTTCTGCCTGATGGGGGTACAACTCAGAAAAATTTTCGTCATTCAAGATCACATCGGTGACGATGCGGTTTTCCAGACGGGAATCGCCAGAAGCACGCACCAGAATTTCTTCAAGATTAGCGAAATTTTCGATGTGAAGATCCGTATTGCTGCCATCAATGATGATCATGCTATCCTCCAGAAAACCCGAAACTGGGTCGTGTTTTTCTCATTGCAGCAAAGAATGCAATATTCAATCCATTTTGTAAGCATCCTGACAGAAAAACAAGTAAAAAAAGCGTTAACAAGCTGAATAAACAAGCTAAAAAATCCGTGCGTTGCCGTGCCCAAAAAACCGCTCAAGCGCCATAAAGTCAATGAACTGACATTCCCCGCACAGGCTTCCCCGTCAAAAAGACAGGCACAGCTACCGGGAGTTGCGCCGAAGCGCCTGTTGCTCCCAAACCGCCCTTCTGGTATGAAATGAGGTTGGGAGACGACACTTCCCACTTTGTGCCCAGCTAACCAATCCAGCCTATGGAGTCTCTATCATGGCTAAAAAGCCAACGCTTACCCCTGAAGAAGCCCGCCGTGAAGCGCTCAAGACCGCACTTGAAACCATCGAACGCAAATTCGGTCAAGGCGCGGTCATGCGCCTGTCTGACGATGTGCATGTCAAAGTCGCGGTGATCCCCACCGGCTCCATTGGCCTTGATCTGGCGCTTGGCGTTGGCGGCATCCCCAAGGGGCGCGTCACCGAAATCTACGGCCCGGAATCTTCGGGCAAGACCACCCTCACCCTGCACCTCATCGCCGAATGTCAGAAACGCGGCGGCACCGCTGCCTTCATCGACGCCGAACACGCCCTTGATGTGGACTACGCCCGCCGCCTTGGCGTCAAGACCGACGAACTGCTCATCTCGCAGCCCGACCACGGCGAACAGGCTCTTGAAATCGCGGACATGCTGGTGCGCTCAAGCGCGGTTGATCTGGTGGTGGTTGACTCTGTTGCTGCGCTCATCCCGCAGGCCGAACTTGAAGGCTCGATGGGCGAAACGCAAGTCGGTGGACACGCCCGCCTCATGTCGCACGCACTGCGCAAGCTCACCGGCACCATCCACAAATCGCGCACAGCCGTGGTCTTTATCAACCAGATCCGTATGAAAATCGGGATGCAGGGCTACGGTAGCCCGGAAACCACCACCGGTGGCAACGCGCTCAAGTTCTACTGTTCCGTGCGTCTTGACATCCGCAAGATCCAGACCCTCAAGGACAAGGAAGAAGCCTACGGTTCGCTCACCCGCGTGAAAGTGGTCAAGAACAAAATGGCGCCGCCCTTCCGTGAAGCCAAGTTTGACATCATCTGGGGGACAGGCATTTCTCGCTCTGGCGAACTCATCGACATGGGCGTTGACGCGGGCATTGTGGACAAGAGCGGGGCATGGTTTGCCTTTGGCTCGGAAAAACTCGGTCAGGGCAAGGAAAAAGTCCGCGCTCTGCTCGACGAAACCCCAGAGCTGCGTCAAGCCATCGAAACCCAGCTCATTGAGCATCTGGGGATGCACCCAAAGACATTCACCCCAACAGATGAAGATCTGGCCGAGGCT
>JAVVPW010000060.1:0-267 GCA_036655575.1 Bilophila sp. | reverse complement strand
GCCCCGGAAGATGTTCTGGATGCTACGGAAGATTCGTACACCTCCCGCAACGATTCCGACGACATGTAACCTCGCCTCCCGGAGAGAAAGAGTATGCTGACCGCCAATGACATCCGCCGCCGTTTTCTGGATTCCTTCAAAAAAAACGGACACACCGAAGTCACCTCCTCCTCGCTTATCCCTAGAGATGACCCGTCCTTGCTGTTTACCAACGCTGGCATGGTGCAGTTCAAAAAAATCTTTCTGGGACAGGAGAAACGCCCCTAT
>JAVVPW010000059.1:0-10585 GCA_036655575.1 Bilophila sp. | reverse complement strand
GCCTCTTTTCTTTAGCCTAGCAGAATCTGCTTGGCGGTTTCGTCTTGCGTGTCGGTGATGAAGGGGATACCGGTTTCGCGTTCGGTTTCGCGGTTGCCGGAGGCGATGTCACACCGAGCGATCTCATTGAGATTGAAGCGCCGGGCACCAGCCATGAGCTGTTGCAAGCCCGCGGCGAGGCGGTCAACCGATGTCCACATGGCGATGGCGCCAAAGGGGATGTCCTTCATGGCGTCCTTGCCGACCATGCCTTCTACAGAATGGTAGCCCGCAAAGATGCTTTCAGGGGTTTCACCGATGTCGGTGACGGTCTTCGGCAACTTGTCCCAGTTCCCACAGACTTTTTCACGCCGCTCAGGACGGAGTACGCCTTCGATGTTGGAACCGAGGAAGCCCGGAATCATCATAGAACGCCCCAGACAGATGAGCTTGGTGTACGGCGCACCCAGCGCGAGTGCCTTGAAAAGCTGACTGGGCTTGGCAAGTCCGCCGCCAAAAGAAAGATCCACCACTTTCTTGCCTTGCGCGGCAAGCAGGGTTGCGTATTCATGCGCCTTGGAATGGAGCAGAATGGACGGCACACCCCATGTTTCCATCATGTCCCACGGACTCATGCCTGTGCCGCCGCCCGCACCGTCGATGGTGAGCAGGTCAAGTTTGGCGTCTGTCGCAAGGCGCATCGCCATAGCAAGGGCTTCCATCCCATACGCACCCGTCTTCAACGAAATGCGCTTGAAACCGACCTTGCGCAGGTAGGCAACTTGCGTCATGAAATCCTTCATGACCTGATCGTTGCGCTCACACCCGGTGTAGCCCAGACGGCTGTGACGGGCAAAATGCGAGATGGCGCCCGCCTTGAACGCGGCTTCAGATTCCGGCGTGGTGGGATCAGGATCAACAAGGTAGCCGCGTTCCATCAGGAATCTGGCGTAGTCGATGTTGGAAACCTGAATTTCACCGCCGATGTCCTTGGCGCCTTGTCCCCATTTGAGTTCGATGATGACCTTGTCGCCGTATTTTTCAGAAATGTATTCAGCCACGCCGTTACGGGTGTCTTCCACATTCATCTGAATGATGATCGCACCGTGCCCGCTGTAGTAGCGCAGGTAGGTGTCGATGCGGCGTTCCAGTTCCGGGGCTTTCTGGATGCGTCCGTTTTTCAGTTCGGACTTTCTGTCAATGCCCACCACGTTTTCACCGATGACAATGGGAATGCCACACAACGCACAGCCGATAGCAAAAGAATCCCAATACTTGGCGGCAATGAAGGTCGAACCGAGCGCCCCGGTCATGAAGGGGTAGCGGGTTGTGGTTTTTTGTTTCGCACCGAAGGACGTTTCTAAAGAAACGTCAGTGAAGAGCGTATCTCCTGCTTTGGCAAGTTTTTTGTCCGCGCCCGAAGCGCCGTAGACATAGCCTTGAATGCGCAAGGAGTTATAGGAAACGCCCACATGCGTGGTGTTGGAACTTCCCGCCGTTACGGTACCGAAATCACGCGGGTAGAGCGCGTCGCGTCCAATCAGGCTTCCGAGCCATGTTTCGCATTTTCCCTGACAGTCGGCACGACACAGGGTGCACAGACCGGATTCGCAGGCTTGACCACGATTGGTGGTGCCAAGAACATCATTGCTTTTTGCCCACTGGAACATTGAGGAGTCCCTCCACAAAATGGTAGAATTGAAAATCTTGAGCCGTCTTTTTAGCCTTTTCGGCGCTGGTAATCAAGGGTTACGCAGGGTTCTCGCCCGGTAAAAACCATTTTTTTACAAAAGCTCACGCGGTGTGGAGACGGTTCACACAAGAGCTTGACCTTCGCCTTCACCGCATCCATACTGCCCCCAGACACACCCTAAGGAGTTCCCATGCAAGATACCGTTACCTCGCCAGAAAATCCTCTCTACCAGATGCTTGAGGCTGTTATTTTTGAGCAATGGCTGCGTTTTTCATGGATTGTTGAAGATGCAGATGGGGATTTTTGTATCCAGATTCCAGAAGCCACAGCCCGCGAAATCGGAGAGGATTACCCGCAGTTCAAGAGCTTGCTGGAGCGTTTGAATGGAACCATTGTTGACGCGAGCATGGCGTGTTCGGCGATTCTTGCCTATGCGCAGGAAGAGCTTGGAGAAAACGCGCTGGCAGTGCTCGATGATCCCGCGTTTCAGCAGGAAGTGGCTCGTTTCCATTTCTGGTTGCACGAGCATGTGGAGACGCTCGAAGAACAGCCCTACAATTTTGATCAATGGAAAACCCTGTTTGTGGAGTCGCTTGTCGCCACTCCTACGGGCGATTCTGCGTGACGCCGAATCCGTGCGTTGCGCTCCCGACGTTGACCGAGGTGGCGCATCGCGCAGTGACGCAAGCCTTGCTGGCCTTTCCAGAAAGCCGCCCCGTACACGCCGTGGATGCCACAGCAGGAAACGGGCACGACACCGTGTTTCTGGCGGGAGCCGTGAGGGCGGGAGGGGTGGTCGCGGCGTTTGATATTCAGGCAGAAGCGCTTGAAGCAACCCGCCTTCGCCTTGAAAACGCAGGACTTGAAGGGCGGGTACGGCTTGTCCTTGCCGGGCATGAACGGATGGAAGCGGTGCTTGCAGAGCTTTCCCTTTCTCCCGTGGCGGCTGTGCTGTTCAATCTGGGGTTTTTACCGGGGAGTGACAAGCACACCGTCACGCGCCGAGAGACAACGCTTCAGGCGCTCGACGCAACAACCCGGCTTCTTGTGCCGCACGGGATTCTCGCTGTCCACATGTATACAGGGCACCCTGGAGGGCTTGAAGAAGGGCAGGCCGTGCGCGACTGGAGCGAGGCTCTACCGTGGCAGAGCTGGCGCTGTCTCACCCTTTCGCAGCACAACAAACGCAAAAATCAGGAATGGCTCTTGCTTGCTGAACGGATTTGAGCTGCAAACACCAGTCACCCCTCACCCCCTTGCGGGGGAGAAGCCTCTTTGCCGGAGGCTTTTATTTTCCCCACAGTTCGAGGCGCGGGCCAGCGTCTGTGAGTTCTGCCAGAGGGATGTCAACAACTTGCGTTCCTGCGGCCCATGGCGCCACCTGATACGGCTGAAAAAAGACGCGCACACCGTCTGGGGTGAGCATAAAGCTCGAAAAATTATCGGCATCCGGTGTTGTACCACCGCGCAGCATGTCTTCCGAGCGCATGTCGCCGAGGGTTTCGGAGAGCGCTTTGTAGGAATACGCTGCCATTGCGTTGAGCGCGGTTTCAAGATCCATAAAGACATCATACAGATCAAGCGAAACACCGGATCGCGTTTCGTATGTCGCGGTGATGATGTCGAGATTCCCGTGCGCACCGCCTGTGTAACTGCCCACTTCCCACGCAATACTCATGGCGTGAGCGGAGGAGCGGGTTAGCGTATAGCTCGCCTTCAATTCATAGGGTGTGGTGCCGATCTCTGGTTCTTCAGCGTAGGTGGTGCGGAAATTTTCCACGAGCTGACGCGCCCATTCCGCAATATCAGCATCAATGCGCGGATCGCCAACCACCGGGTATTGTACTTCAATATGCAGCTTTCCGGTGCGCTCAGTGATGGATTCGTCACGCACGGCGGCGGCACTCGCTATCTGAGGGAGAAGCCCCAGAAGACACACCAACAAAAGACAGCGGATAAGGAGTGACATGGTGAACCTGCTTCACTGTGAAGGGTGACATAACTTCACGAGTTTGACACGCTGTTCAGAGCTTGTCCAGCGTGTATTTTGGGGTGCGCACGGGTTATCGCCTGCGTGTCAGCAGCGCCTTGTCGTTGTAGCAGAGACTCTTTCTGACGGCACGCTGCGGGTTTGCTTTTTGGGGGCGAGGCAGGTTTTATACCCGGTGCCTTGACCGAAGGACTGGCTTTGTGCGGAGTGACCTTTTGAGCCGCAGGGTGTTTTTGTGGCGTTGTGCTCTGCGGAGCCTTGACGGGTACCGGTTTTGGCGCAGGAATGGCTTTTGTCGGCGCAGGGGCAGGCACTTTTCCGTGCGCCGCTGGAGCCGCTGGCGTTTTTTCGTGCGCCGCTGGCGTTTTTTGAGGCGACGCGCTGGGTGCTGCTTGCGGCGGGACAGGCGCTTTGGGTGCCGCTGGTGCGGTGGGAGTCTTTGGCGGTGTCGCCGCAGGGGTGGCTTTGGCGTGCGGTTGCCGAGCTTCACGGATGCTGTTGAGCAGATCCCACGATGCCTCAAACGTGTCCTGATTGCCTATTTTGACCGCCAACTGAGCCAGTTCTTCGGCTTCCTCAAGGTTTTTTTTCCGTTCAAGCAGAATATGTGCAAGCCCGTTGTACAGATTGGGATCGTCTCTGATGGTGCGCATCGCCAATCTGAAATAGGTTTCACTTTGCGCGAGCTTGCCCCGCTGTGCGTACAGCTTTGCCAGCGCAAGGTTCCCCTTGTCCGTTGTTTGCGCGGCTGCGCTGTATTCTTGCTCGGCGCGACTCCATTCACCTCTTTCTTCAAAAACAGCGCCGAGTTGCAGATTTTGTTCGTAGGCTGGTGGTGCCTTGGGCTGCTTGAAGGCTTGGAGAAAGCACCCTGCAAGCAGAAAAGGCATCAGGCTACTCAAGACAATACAAACCGTGCGGGGCATGAGATCTCCGTGGTAGGGGGTAGTTGCTGGACGCTCCTTGCAGTACCAAAGAAGCGCCTGTCGTTCAAGTCATCTGCTAGAGTCTACAAGCGGCGTAGAGGTGGGCAAGCCACGGGTGCGAATAGAGTTCGAGGCGGAGCTTGAGCCAGTTCCAGCCGGTGTCGCGTACTTTGAAACGGTGAACAGCCAGCGCCGATGCAGGGGGATTTGCCCCCATCTTTGTGGTGTAATAGACTGAAAAGCCTTGCTTTTGTCCTTCATCAAGCGCAGGAGAGGAGCCACTCCCCCAAGGCCAGCACAGCGACGCCACCTTGTGCCCCAGTTCGCGGCGCAAGGTGGTGGCGCACAGCGTCAGCTCTTGTTGTATCCGAACGTGGCGCATGGCATCGGTTTCTGGCACCACCAGCCGATCAGAAGGCCATGTTGCCAGCAGGGCTTCAAGCTCGGCAACGGCGAGGGGATTCTGGAAAAAGGCGCGTGCTTCGGCGACTTCTTGCGGGACAAGACGGCGGATGGCGGCGACAAGTTCCGGGCAGGGGAGGTGCGCACGGGCGTAGAGCGCCGGGCGTTCTTTGAAGCGGGGCAAGCCCCAGACAGTCGGCGCATCGACTTGATAGAAGGTATTGGTGCGCGTTCCGGGAATGTGAAAGCGCTGGGCGAGGTCTGCGCGGGCGTGCCTGTCCGGCAAAGCCCATTGTGATCCGGCAAAGACGGCAAGGTGGCGTGCGGAATGCGCCGCCACAGACATGACCTTGCTTTGTTCCATGTGTCGGGCTTCTTCCCACGAAAAAAAGAGATCCCGCCGTTCTGCAAAGCCCAGACTGTGCGTGTGCATGGGCGCGTCAACAGGGGGGAGTGCCGGGTTTGCACCTGCCCAGACGTCATGCAACGTTGGGCGGAGGAGGGGGGAGGTCTCCAGTCGTTCGGTTACAGCAAACACGACACCCTGATGTCCGTATTTCTGTAGAATCGGCCACGCATAGACGTAATTGTCGAGGTAGCCGTCATCAAAGGTAATCAGGACGGAACGAGGGGGAAGAGGGGCGCCGTCGCGCAAGAAGGCCTCGGCTTCGGTTAGCCCGATACCGCGCCAGCCAGCCTGAGCCATCCCCTTGCACTGGTCTTCAAAATGTTCTGGACTGACGGCTGTAGCACCTTTATAGCGACTGATATAATGGTACATCAGCACGGGAAGACTGATTCCTGACATGAACGTTCCGGTGTTTCGAGCCTGTCCTTGCACGCGCAAAAGGCGCTACAATCTACCCCGAGAGCTACGCCGACTCTTGGAGCGCTCGCTCCCTGCCGTGTTGACAGCCCATCTGTGTTCAGGTGCGATGAATTGCATGGGATTGACGGGTTTGTTTTTGAGACGGACTTCAAAATGCAGGTGCGCTGCGGTCACTCGTCCGGTTCTGCCGAGATTGCCGATGTATTGCCCCCGTTTGACACGAGCGCCTTCTTTGGCAACCAGCTTGTCAAGGTGAGCGTAGCGCAACGTCACGCCGTTGCCAGCATCAATGTCAATCGTCAGTCCGTAGGCGCCTTTGCGTCCGCTAAACAGCACTTTTCCCGGCGCAGAAGCCACCACCCGTTCACCGCGATTGCCCGCAATGTCAACGCCAGCGTGGAGAAGATTTTTTCGTTTTGTGGGGTGACGGCGCATTCCAAAGGGGGAACCAATGGTGTCACCGGAGGTCGGCTTGATGAGGGTCAAGGTCGGGTATACGGAGGGTTCTTGTGCGAGTTCTTCTGTAAAATCAAGGTCGCCATCGTCAAGTTCAAACACTTCCTGAGCGTTGAGCACCTTGTATGTGGCGCTTGCATCGGCGCTTGAGGGTGCAGGATAGTGCGCCAGTAACGCTGCGCGTTCGCTTTCAAGTCCAGAGGATTGAGGGTCGTTTTTGGCTGCACAGGCGGTCAGTGTCAGGCACAGCAAAAAAAGTACAGGCAACTGGACAGGGAAAAAACGACGAACGGACGCACACGGCATGAGGGTATCCTTGTTGAGGTGAAGCAAACGCCCTGAAAGGTCTTGTTGTATTCAGGTGTTGCGAGAAAAGAACCTGTTTGACGCGCTTGCGTCAGCAGAGTCTTTTCAGAGTGAAAAGGCTCTGGTTCTTCAAAAAGGCTCTTTACCATACCATCCCCAGAAATCGCTGTCGAGTCGGGACAGATTATTTCTTTGCCGGATTGTTTTTCATTGCATTGTACAGTGTTACAACGCGAAAAAGGCTCTTTTGGGGCATTGTCTGGGGCAAGGGGAGCGGTGTGAGGTTTTGGGAGTGGCACAAAAAAGCCAAGCAATGCTGTAGAGATACGCTGACAGCGCCTCCGGGTACGGCTTTTTTTGCAGCTTTGCGGAAAAAAGATCGGGAGGCGCTGTCAGGAAGCGTTCTTTCTTGCGGCAGTGGCGTTGTTTTTCCAGCCTGCGGACTTTCAGCGTCGCAGATGTGCGGCGTGGAAGGCTACATGCTGGGGGAGTTCGGCGTTCCAGTAGAGCCAGTCATGCCCGCCGGGGGTTTCGCGGTACTGATAGATGAAGCCGCCTTTGCGCAAGGTGTCTCGAAAGACGCGGTTTTCCTGAAGGATCAAGGAGTCGTTCGCTCCTGCTGTCACCAGCATGGCTGGAGCGTTCGCGGGCGAGACGGTTCGCAACAGGTGCTGGGCAGAATAGGTATTCCAGAGGGTGCGGTTGGCGGAAAGCGTGCCGAGCACATTCTTGATTTTCCATTGATTCTGGTGTCTTGTGATGTCTAGCACCCCGCTCATGGCACTGAGAGAGGTGAAGACTCCGGGGTGGCGCAGGCCGAGGATGAAAGCGCCGTGTCCGCCCATAGAGATGCCTGCAACCCCGCGTCGTTGCAGGACAGGGAGATTCTTTTCCACCTGCGGCAAGAGTTCCGTCAGGATAAAACTTTCGATGCGCGAGGTGGGGATACGCGGACTGTCCGCATACCACCCGAAAGGCTCACAAGACGGCGCAACAAGGACAATCCGGTGCTTGTCCGCCAGCTCCTGCAAGAGCGTTCCGGTGCGTTTTGGCCAGACTTCAGCGCTTTCATACGCGCCGTGCAACAGGTACAGCACCGGAAAGCGTTCATCCCTCGCACCAGAAGTCGCGGGCAGATAGGCCAGATACGACACATCCTTGCCCCGCAAGACCGAACGCAGGTGCCGAACCTGCGGCTGACGCGGGGTGACGGCGGGCGCTGTTGTGGGAAGCGGGACAACAGCGGCTACCGAGGCCACCGTTGCCACCGGCGTCACCGCAGTCACCGCCGAAGCAGGGCTTGCAGGGAGGCCAGACTGAGGCGGTTGCGGGACAGACGGGGGTGTCTGTGTTGTAACGACAGTTTCCGCCGGAGAGAGGGCCGGTGCAACGGTTCCGCCAAGGCGCAGCGCCTGTTCGATGTAGGGCACCAGATTGGCGGTCAAGAGGCGCCCACCGTCTTCGGTGACGTGTACCATGTCCTTGTAGCGCAACCGAACGTGCTTGCCCTTGGCGTCAGTCGTAAAGGTCGTGTACGCGCCCTTGCCGTCACTGAGCACGGCTGTAGAATCCACAAACAACGCGGCATCGTTTTTGGCACACGCGGCCTTTTGCAGATCGGAGAGACGCCGCACCCTGGTAGAATACGGCTCCTTGCTCATGATGGGCAGTCCCATCCAGACCACCTTGCTGCCTTTTGCGGTGGCGATTTCAAGCAAGCGCTCGGCGCGAGTCTGGTAGAGGGTTCGCCATGAGTCGCTGTCGGCGTGGTGGCGTTTGTTGTTTTCGTCAATGATGTCCTGCGGATCGTTCGCACCCATACAGATGACCACCAGATCCGGGGCGTAGCTGTCTATCAGGCCTTGCAGCGTAGTGGGCCAGTCGAAATAGTCCGCCCGACTCAAGCCCGTGGAGTAACGGCCTTCGCGGATCACCTCCATGTCCGGGCGCTTGCGCAAGGTGCGCTGCAACACCGGGCCGAAGCCTTCCATCATCAGAGAATCACCAATCAGCAACACCTTGGGTTTGCCCGCAGGCACGGCAAGGAGCGGCGTCTGCGGCGCTGGGGGCAGGGGGGATTCTGGAAGAAGCGCTTGGGGTGTCGCAGGGAGCGGCGCGTTGCTGGTCGCTTCCAGAACAGGGGGCGCGGGCGGCGTGGCAAACGAGCGCGGGCTTGCGCCAAGCGTGCGCTCGACCGTGGCACGCTCGACAAGTTCGCGTTCGGTGCGCGAAAGAGCGGACAAGCCGGAGGCATCGGCGATCTGCTTGATGACCTGCCCGGCTGCGGCGGCAGGGGCAACGTCCAGACGATCCAGCAGGCTGGACAAGCGACCAGCGTCCAGAAAGAGCATGAGGAGCAGTGTCAGCGCGTAGACAGCCACAGCGCGGGCGGGCGTGAGTGTTTTTAGGGCTGCAAAGGTGGGGATGTTCACAGGATGCCTCAGAATTGAAAGTAGATGAAGGGCATGACGCCATCAGGCCCCATGTGCAGAATCATTCCGCCAAGCAGGGCGAGTGTTATTGCCTGAAGAGGCCACGGCAGGCGCTCTTGCATGTCCACAAAGGCACCAAAAAGCGGGCGCCCCACGACCTGCACCAGCAGCCCGATGAGGATCGCCGGGATCACCATGAGCGCAAAGCCTTCGCCTTGTTGCCCAAACCAGAAGACACGGCGCAGGATTTCAAGACTCCGCTCCATGTCTTCTGCTCGAAAAAATACCCAGAGAAACGAGACCACATGAAAGGTGAGCAGCCACGCGCAGCCAACGCCAAGCCCGTGCAGCATCCTTCCAGATACGCTCGTTGTCGGCTCAGAAACCTCGGCAACAGGGAAAAACCGTTGCCTGAGGTGCTGAAAAAGCTGTACCCCGGCAAGGCCAAGTCCGTGCAAGAGTCCCCACACGAGAAAGCGGGTGTGGGAACCGTGCCACAGGCCGCCAAGGCTCATGGTGATGATGAGATTGAGTGCGCGACTCCCTTTGCGGTTGCCACCAAGAGGAATGTAGAGGTAGTCCCGAAGCCACAAGGACAGCGTGATGTGCCAGCGTCGCCAGAAATCTTGCAGATTGAGCGCGAGGTAGGGCGAACGGAAATTGTCCGGGAGTTTGTAGCCCATGAGCCTGCCAACGCCGATCGCCATGTCGGAATAGCCCGAAAAATCACAAAAAATCTGAATCGAATAAGCATACACCGCTGCCAGCACCGCCCATGAGGAATAGGCCTCTGGGGACTGGAACACGTCGCGGACAATGTGTTCGGAAAGGTAGCTGGCAAGCACCACTTTTTTGAACAAGCCGCTCAAGATGAGGGCGAAGCCTTCCTGCAACGCTCTGGGATCGCTGTTGGGGTGTCCGAATTGCGGGAAGAATTGCCCGGCGCGCAGGATCGGCCCTGCCATGACCGTGGGGAAAAACGACACAAACAGCAGGACGTTTCCCAGCGACTGCGGCGACTCGTCCGGTGTGCGGTACTGGTCAATGGCGTAGGACAGCCCCTGAAAGGTATAGAAGGACAGCCCCACCGGGAACAAGATGTCTGTCATGGGCAAGGCCAGTGTCCCCGGCGTCAAGCCGCCAAGACTCAGCAGCGATTCCAGACCAAGCACAAGCAATTCGTAATACTTGAAGAAACCCAGCAGCAGCACATGCAGCACAATGTCAATTGTGATGACAAGTTTGCGCAGTCCTGCCTGTGCGCTATAGCGCGTGAGCAGCCGCGCTGTTCCCCAGTTGAGAACAGCGACAGTCAAAAGCAGCGGCACAAAAAAGAGGCCTGCCGAGGCGTAGAACAGCAGGTTGCAGAGCAACACAAACGTGGCATACAGGCGCGGTCTGTCCTTGAGCAACCAGCCCAGCGTCAAGACAAACAACAAAAAAACAGCGAACTCCAAGGTGACAAAGTTCATCTTAGCCCTTTTAGTCTTAGAGCATTTTGCTTTTGAAACACTCCGTGTTTCAACGCATCATTTTGGGGAAAAACGTGGTTTTCCCCAAAATCCACGCCGC
>JAVVPW010000058.1:10325-10593 GCA_036655575.1 Bilophila sp. | reverse complement strand
GGAAAGCTCCTCGACTATGTGACCATCAACCCGCATTCTGGTTCGGAAAAAGCCCGGATCGAAGGCGGGGAAACGCTGGTACGGCTGGCTGTAAAGCACCACATCGAAATAGCCGCTATCGGCAACGGCACGGCAGGACGCGAAACCGAACAGTTCCTCCGCGCTCTCAAGGACTGGCCGCAAAACGTGCCGGTGGTGATGGTGAGTGAAAACGGCGCGTCGGTCTATTCGGCCTCGGAAGTCGCCAGAGCGGAGTTTCCTGATCTTG
>JAVVPW010000058.1:0-10315 GCA_036655575.1 Bilophila sp. | reverse complement strand
TCTCACCTACCGTGGGGCGGTGTCCATTGGGCGGCGCCTTGCTGATCCGTTGGCAGAACTGGTCAAGATCGACCCCAAGGCCATCGGCGTGGGGCAATACCAGCACGATGTGAACCAGAGTGAACTCAAACGCTGTCTGGACGATGTGGTGATGAGTTGCGTCAACGCGGTGGGGGTGGATGTGAACACCGCAAGCGAACAGCTCCTGACGTATGTTTCCGGTCTTGGAGCAACGCTTGCCCGCAACATCGTGTCCTACCGTCATGAAAACGGCCCGTTCATGAGTCGTCGTGCGTTTATAAAAGTGCCTCGGCTTGGCCCCAAGGCGTTTGAACAGTGCTCTGGCTTTCTGCGTATCCGTGAAGGCAAGCAACCCCTCGACAGCAGTGCGGTGCATCCAGAAGCCTACAGTGTCGTGGAAAAAATGGCCTCGGACGCTGGCGCAACTGTAGAAGAACTCATGCGCAACCCAGATCTTCGCAAGGCCATCAATCTATCACGCTATGTCACCGACAAGTTTGGGCTTCCGTCTCTCACAGACATCATGGCAGAACTCGAAAAACCCGGACGTGACCCCCGTGCGCAGTTTCGCCCCTTTTCCTTTGCCGAAGGGGTGAGCACGTTGCAGGATCTGAAATCAGGCCTGAAACTCCCCGGCATCGTCACCAATGTCACGGCCTTTGGCGCCTTTGTGGACATAGGCGTGCATCAGGACGGGTTGGTACACATCAGCCAGCTTGCGGATCGTTTCGTCAAAGACCCCAACGAAGTCGTCAAAGTGCATCAGGAAGTCACTGTCACGGTTGTCGAAGTCGATATTCCCCGCAAGCGCATCTCCCTGACCATGAAACACCAAGGAACCCTATGAAAACCGTAGTGCCAAGCCAAGCCTTTGTCCACCTGACCACAGAAGAAATCCTCGCCGCGCTTGCCGCTTACGAGGAAGATGAAGATTGGGATGCGGACGAGCTTGACGAGGGTGAGGCCACAGCAAACGCAGGGGGCGAAGACGAAAGCGAAGATGAAGACGAGGACGAAGGCGAGGAAGAAGATCCCATCGTCTGCGAAGTGGATCGGCTCGTCAACGCCTATGCCGCACGTCTGGATGCCTATTGCCGCGAACACGGCGAAGTTCCAGAAGAAGCGCTGCTCTACAAACCCACAACACCCATCGAGCAAATCGCGTTTCAGATCTTTTCCGAAGCCCTTCAGGACGCGCTTATGGATGAAGGCGACGACTGAGCAACGTATTTTTGAAACGCTGTAGGTTTCAAAAACACGCTGCTCTACGACTCTTTCTTCTCGCTTGGAGTGTCGGGAGGCGCCGCAACACTGTACTCATCGGGCGAAAGATCGTAGGTCTGATTCGCGGCGTGGTCAGCACGCGGCGCTGGCTGTCCGGGTGCGGCAGGTTCCTCTGGCGTGGAGGCATTGGCAAGACGCCGAAAAGCCTCCGCCGTCCGGTATGTTTCTGCATCACGTTGCGCTGATCCATCTGGGATGTTTGTATAAAACACAAACTGTGATCCGTTGCCGCCAAACCGTGCGCCGTGCTTTCTCTGCCGCCGCAACGCAAGACCGATGACCACAAACAGCACCAGAAAGACGAAAAACGCCACCACAATGCCGACAGTCGCCAGCACAAACACGATTCCAGCGATAACGACTGAAGAGACAATCGCAAAGAGCCAGCGTGCAAAATCAGGCATAGACACGACTCCAGAGGCGAGGCTTGCTGTACAGAGCTTTTTCACGGTGAAAAGGCTCTCGTCTGCTCCCATAAAAAGCGTTTGCCCCGCGCTCTCTACAGATAAAGCCTCATCCCTCTCTTGACAAGTGCGCTGTACAAAACGCCTACATCCGGTCGCAATAGACCTGTTCCAGAAAGCGTTCCATCGCGTCGTCAGCTTGCGAGATGTATTCCGCAAGTTCGGCCTTTTTCTGACAGGTTGGACAGAACAGATGCACTTCATGGCAGGTGCGCTCGATAAAAAGCTCCGTGCGACACTTCTTGCAAGGGACTGTTGTTTTAGCCTGTCTCACTCGATACGGAGAATCCCACATACAAACTCCTTGTTCTTGCGCGCACGGCGCAAGGCTTTCTGTGTACAAAACGCTACAACATATTCACCGGGTCAATGTCCAGCGAAATCCGTAGATGTGGCGGCACCGCAAACGGCGACACCGCCGCGTACAAAGCCCGTATAGCCTGCCAGCTTGCCGCTTTGAACAGACACTGAAAGCGTCTGCGACCGCGTAGCAACGGCAGAGGTGCTGGTGCCGGGCCAAGCACAGTCACCCCTTTTTCTTGACTCTGACTGCGCAATTGCGCTGTGATCTTCGCTAGATGCGCCGCCCCATCCTCCCATTCCACAGGGTAAGAAATACGCAACAGCGCCAGATTGATGAAGGGCGGATAGCGTCGCCGCTGGCGCAAAGCGATCTCATGGGCATAAAACCCCTCATAATCGCCTTCTTTCACGAATTTCCAGCAATAATGCTGCACATCCCGCGTCTGGATGATGACCTGTCCGGGCTTTTCCCCTCGTCCGGCTCGGCCTGCTGACTGCACCAGCAACTGAAAGGTTCGTTCCGCAGCCCGATAATCCGGCAGATTCAGCCCCAGATCGCCGTCTGCGATGATCGCAAGCGTGACTTCGGGAAAGTGATGTCCCTTGGACAGCATCTGCGTGCCGACAAGCACTTGCGCTTCCTGATGCGCAAACGCCTCCAGAATCTCTTCTATCCGCCCCGGACGCCGTGTACTGTCCCTGTCAAGCCGCAACACCCGACCACCGGGCGGAAGCAAGGTGGCTATGTGCTCCTCAATCCGTTCTGTACCCTGCCCCATCGGGTGGTAATGCAAGCCCTTGCACCCCGGACACGCGGACGGAAACGGCACAGAGTACCCACAATAGTGGCAAATCAACCGTTCCCGCCCCTTATGGTAGGTCAAGCCGATGTCACACTGCGGGCAACGCGCTACTTTGCCACAGTCAAGGCAGTACATGAGCGGCGCGTAGCCCCGGCGGTTGAGCAACACCACCACTTGCTCGCCGCGCTCCACGGTTTCCTTGAGCGCAAGCGTGCTTTCGGGCGACAGCAGACTCTCGGCGTTGCTTGCGGATTTGATGTCCACCAGTCGGATTTCCGGCAACGTCCCGCCCCCAACTCGCGCTGGCAGGGTGGAAACCGCGATTTTCGATTCGTGGACAGCGTAGTATGTTTTCAGATCTGGAGTTGCGGAACCAAGCACCAGCAACCCGTTGGCCTGTGCCACACGAAACCACGCGACTTCCTTGGCTTGATAGGTCAAGCCCTCGTCCTGTTTGAAGGAAGCGTCGTGTTCCTCATCCATCATGATAGCCCCAAGATCCGGCAACGGCAAAAACAACGCGGATCGCGTCCCCACCACAAGGCAGGGTTCGCGGCGGTGCGCGAGTTCACGAAAGGTGTTTTCCCGAAACTGTGGGGTCTGGTAGCCGTGAAAAAAATACAACGGCACATCCGGCAAGGCAGACGCGGCATCGCGGCGCAATTTCATCGCCAACGCCACTTCGGGTGCAAGCAACAAGGCAGAGCGCCCCCGGCGCAGACATTCGCGGACAAGTTCCAGATACACCACGGTCTTGCCGCTTCCGGTCACGCCAAACAGCAGATGCGAAGCGGGTTTGCCGCTATCGAGCGCAGCGGTAAACGCCGCCAGCGCCGCGTTTTGTGCCGCAGATAGCGGAAAAGCCGTGGAGACTGGCGGGGGCAACAAGTCGCTCTCCGGCATCCCTTCCTGTTCTTCAGCCGTAGCCTGTCGGATCGCCACAAGGCCGTGTTTGAGCAGCGCTTCCAGCGCGGGTGCGGCACTTTGTCCCAATTTTCGCAGCACGTCTCTCCGCGACACCGCCCCGTGTTCCAGCAAAAAATCCAGCAACGCCAGTTGTCTTGTCGCAGAAGGACGCACTGACCACGGGGGGTCACTCTGAAGGACGCACTGTTCTGAAGCCGCCGCGTCTTCACGCGGTGCGAGAAGTTCGGCTTTCCCGGCAAGCCACGCTGTACCGAGTGCCCTGAGTTCATCGCGTTCGAGTGCCGGGAGTTCCTTCAAGAAACGGATGTGCGCCTTGCCCTGTGCGCCAAAGGTACGCAAGCGCATCCGCGTGACCTTGAGGCCAGAGGGAAGCACGGTCGCAAGGATCTGCCCCGGCGACACGGCCTGACGCACCGCAAGCTGGCGTACCATTTCCATATGCCCTGCCGGCAGGAGGGGTTCTGTCTCCAGAGGCCAGAGCATCTCCCGCGCAACCACCCCTTCAGGCAATGTTGCCGCTTCTCCCGGTAGCACAACACCCACCCGCAATCCGCCGCGACCAAGTGGCACCGCCACCCGCAACCCCGCCTCCCACAAAAACCCCGCCAGCCACTCCGGGACAGCGTATGTCAGCGAAGAAAACGGCGGACTCAACAAAGCAACAACCCGCAGCATGAGACTCCCTGGATAAAGGCAAAGAAGGGGGGCTTTGTTCACCCCCCCCGATTCTATCGTGTTCTTACCCCAGCATCTCCCGCAGTTTTTCGCGCAGAGCAGGCGCTACGGCGTTGTCCATGAGTCCGAAATAGATATTGGCAGAGAGGTAATCCACCCAGTCTCCAGCGTCGAAACGGATACCGCCCATTTTGACAGCCAGCATCCCGCGTTCGCGTGCGAGGGAGGCCAGCGCGTCAGTGAGCTGAATCTCGCCGCCATGCCCCGGCTGTACCTTTTCCAGATGATCAAAAATATCAGGCGTCAACACATAGCGTCCCACAATGGCAAGACGAGAATCCACCGTCCCGACAGCGGGTTTTTCCACCATGCCGGTGATATTGTACACTCCGGGCGCGATTTCTTCGCCTGTTGCGATGCCATAGCGGTTCACTTTGTCAGCGGGCACTTCCATCACACCGATGGTCGGCATGTTGCGCTCAGAAGCGACTTTGACAAGCTGTTCCAGACCCGCATCAGCACCAAACATAAGATCGTCGCCCACCATGACCGCAAACGATTCGCCGCGCACCATTTCCCGCGCACACAATACCGCGTGCCCCAGACCGAGCTGTCGCTTTTGCCGCACGGACATGATGTTGACCATTTCCGCCACATCCCGAACCGTTTTCAGCATGTCGAGCTTCCCGGAACGCTCAAGCACACCTTCAAGCTGAAGATTGTAGTCGAAATGATCTTCAATGACGCCCTTATCCCGGTTCGTCACAAACACGACATCTTCCACACCAGCCCGCATGGCCTCTTCCACCACATACTGTACCACGGGCTTGTTGTAGACAGGCAACATTTCCTTGGGAATGTTCTTGCTTGCCGGCAACGAACGGGTTCCCCAACCAGCCACTGGTATCACGACTTTACGAATATCCATGAACGCCCCCCTCTGGATTACAAGGTAGCGACCTCTTGTGGTCAGAATCAGCTTAACGCCTTTTCTACAATGGATGCAAGTCTTTTGGCATGGACGCGGACTTTCTCCATATCCTCGCCTTCCACCATCACCCGACACAAGGGTTCTGTTCCTGAATACCGCAACAAGACCCGCCCGCGCCCCGCAAGATCCTCTTCAACAGCGGCGATGGCGTCGAGAAGTTCAGGGCATTCTTCAATCGCGGGCTTGCGATCCACATGCACGTTGATCAGTTGTTGCGGATACGGCACCAGCAAACCTGCCAGTTCCGACAGCGGACGCCCCCGTTCGCGCATGATCCGCAAAATCTGCAAGGCCGCCAGCAGACCGTCGCCGGTGGTGCTGTATTCGCGGAAAATGAGGTGCCCGGACTGCTCGCCGCCGAGCAACGCGCCGTTTTGTCGCATGGCCTCCACCACATAGCGATCCCCCACATTGGTACGGATGAGGGTGCCGCCGTGCTCTTTCATGAAGACTTCCAGCGCCATGTTGCTCATGACCGTGGACACAAGGATGTTGCCGGGCAAGCGTCCCTGCTTCATGAGGTCGTGCGCACACAACGCCATGATCTGATCGCCGTCGAGCACAGAACCTTTTTCATCCACCACAATGAGCCTGTCCGCATCCCCGTCAAGCGCCAGCCCGATGTCAGCGCGGGTTTCCCGCACTTTCGCAGCCACAGCCTCAGGGTAGAGCGAACCACAGCGGTAGTTGATGTTCAAGCCATTGGGTTCGGTGCCGATCTTGATGACTTCCGCGCCCAGCTCTTCGAGGGCCAGCGGGGCAACCTTGTAGTTCGCGCCGTTGGCACAGTCGATGACCACCCGCAAGCCGTCAAGCGACAGGTGCGCGGGAAAACTGTTTTTGAGGTACACGATGTAGCGACCCGGCGCGTCGCTGATCTTGTAGGCGCGTCCGGTGTTGGCGGCGTCAGGATATTTCCAGTCGTGATCCGAATCGAGCACCATCTCGGTCATGCGCTCTTCATCGGCATCAGGGATTTTGTAGCCTTGCGCGTCGAAAAACTTGATCCCGTTGTCATGGTAGGGATTGTGCGATGCAGAAATGACCACACCCAGATCCGCCCGCATGTTGGTCGTCAAGAAAGAAATCGCTGGCGTGGGAAGGGGGCCGACCAGAAACACGTCCATGCCTGCGGCAAGGAGTCCCGCAGCCAGCGCGTTTTCAAACACATAGCCTGACAGGCGCGTGTCTTTGCCGATGACCACCCGACTGCGCCGGTGGGTACTGCGATAACAAGAACCAGCAGCGATCCCCAGTCGCAACGCCACATCTGCTGTCATGGGATAGATATTGACCCGACCGCGCAATCCGTCCGTACCAAAAAGTTTCTTGCTCATACGTTTTCTCTCCATGAACAGCACGTTTAGCTTGTTTGTGCCCGTTTTTCTCGCACCACCCCAAGAACACAACAGTCTAAGGATGGGGGGATCTTTCTCCAGAAAGGCTCTATTGTTCTGGTCGCAGTGAAAGGGTTACGGAGTCCGGGGTGACTTTCACAACGCGGCCTCCTTGCGGTGTGGAAACCTGCACAGGAACCTTTTTTTCGCCCGGCTCGTCTTCGTTGACAGGAACTGTGACCTGAAATTGCGCGAGATACCCCGTGTCTCTGGCAAGAGCCTGCGGCACCGAAACCACCAGACTCACCCGTTCGGGTCTGATTTGCAGATTGTCGTTTTCCGCTTCTGGCATCACGTCGCGTTGCAAGCTCATGTTGCGGCGGCGCACTTCCAGACGGCGTTGCACCGTGACCATCTGCGGGACAGCCTCCACAGCAGGCGGCGCCAGAACCGGCAACTCCTCGTTCACAACCTTGCCTTCTCCATCGAGATCAGCGGGTATTTCCACGGTGACGTCCTTCAAGGTGGCAAGCTCTCCAGCAGGCCCGCGCAGCGTGACTTGCGCAGGACGCACTTCCACATCCTTGAGGCGCAAGGACGGTGTGAGCAGCGAGGAACGCAACGCCACCTTGACTGGCAACGTGACCTCCATGATTTCGTCCACCTTCAACAGGATGCGCGAAGGGATGACTTCAAGCACTTCGTAGACCCGAAAATCCGGGAGTCGATTCCACGCCATCGGGATGACGTTGTTGCCTTTGGTCACGTTGGCAAGATCAAGCGTATAGGACAGCTCCCGGCTGGTCATGGCGCGCAACAGTTCCGTAGGGCCTCGCAGACGCACACTGATCTTGTTGATCTGTCCATCCGTGACAATGAGTCCGGCAGGGAGTCCTTTGTAATCAAGGCGAACATCCACCACGCGCTCAATCTGTTCTCTGGCGTTTAACGTGTACCATAAGCCCAGTGCCGCGATGAACGCCACCAGCAAATAGAGCCAACGGACATGGGACAAACTATTTTTCCATGACATGATTCAGTGTCTCTTTAAGTTGCTCCGCATCAGGCATGACAGACAGATGGCCTCTGGACGCCACGCTCACTTCGCCCCGCTCTTCTGAAACAGCGATGACGGTTGCGTCGCTGACTTCTGTTGCGCCAAGCGCTGCGCGGTGCCTTGTTCCAAAATTCTGGCGATCCATCTGCGCTAAGGGCAAGATACAGCCCGCCGCCGCAATGCGCCCCTTGCGGATAATCACCGCGCCGTCGTGCAAAGCGGTGTTGGGAAAGAAAATCGTCAGGATCAGTTCTCGCGTGAGCTTGGCATCAAGCGTCACCCCGCCTTCCATCATATCCCCAAGCGGTACCTTGTTCTCAAGCACAATCAGGGCACCGATCCGGCGCTTGGCAAAATACTGACACACCCACACCAGATCGCCAACCATGTCGGTGGGGGTGGGGCGCTTGCGCCACCACAATAAGGAATGCGTCCCCATCGTCGTCAGTCCCTGCCTGATGTCGTCGTGAAACAAAATGACGATGACCAGAAAGAGGGAGCCAAACAGGTTTTCAAGGAGCCATGTCAGCGTATACAGACCAACGTACTGCGAGACAGCATAGACCACCACCAGCAGCACCAGCCCGGTCAGCGCAGAAAAAGCCCGCGTCCCTCTGACCAGCAAAATGATGCGGTACAGCAACACTGTCACCAGAGCGATGTCCACAATGTCACGCCAGTTGAAACTAAAAACGTCCATACGGTGCTACTTGAGTAGGGTTAAAAAACAACGAGATTCGTCTCACTGTGCAGGCCAACATCAAAACCCCGGCGTGATTGCCGTTACCAGCCGCAGAGCCTCTTTGCACCCCGCGACATCGTGAACCCGGTGGTAGGGGATGCCCCGCGCCGCAAGCAGAGCTACGGCAAGGCGGGTCGCTTCTTCGCGCTGTCCTTTTTCCAGTCCGAGGATGTCACGAAACAGCGATTTTCTGGAAAGCCCGACATAGAGCGGGCGACCAAGCGAACGGAACCGCTCCAGACCTTGCAGCAAGGCCTCGGTGTGTTCCCTGTTTTTGCCGAACCCGATCCCCGGATCAAGCACAATCCTGTCTTCAGACAGTCCCGCTCGAACCAGATCATCCAGTTGCCACTCAAAAAAAGCGTAGATCTCGTCCACCACATCGGTGTAGCGTGGCGCTATCTGCATGTCCGAGGGGCGCCCCTGACTGTGCATCAGCACATAGCCCGGCTGGTACTGCACCAGCACGTCGCGCAGTGCAGGGTCAAAGGCACAGGCAGACACATCATTGATGATAGCAGCGCCCGCCAAAAGCGCCGCGCTGGCAACCTCTGCCTTGAAGGTGTCCACAGACAGCACCGCCGCAGGCCGCAAAGCGTGGAGCTGTGTGAGCACAGGCAAGAGCCGTGCCGCTTCTGTCTTGGCATCGACTGGCGTTGCGAACGGGCGCGTGGACTCCGCTCCCAGATCGAGCATCCCCGCGCCGTCGTCCAGCAAGTTGAGACCGTGCGCCACTGCGGCTTCAGGATCAAAAAAGGCACCGCCATCAGAAAAAGAATCCGGCGTGATGTTGAGAATCCCCACCAGACAAAAAGGGGCAGGGCACAACGCCCTCCCCCCCCGTACAATCCAGCTGTTGTCAGTCTTCACATGGTATCCCAAAACGTCCTTCCGAGGTGCGAGACAGGTGTCTTGCGCACCCCGGAAGGAACGGCTCATTGACTGTTCTTGGAGGTGTCTGACGTGGCATCGGTTGCGTCGGTGGCGTCAGTCGTTGTCGGCTTCCTGGCGCTGTCGGTAGCGTCTTCGGCTTCGAGTGTAAAGGTTTCTTCCTGCTTGTCCGGGGAAGCGTTTGCGGAACGCTGACCCTCAGCCTTGCCTTCAGGATCAAAGGGGGGCAGTTTTTCACCCTTGACGAGCTTGTCGATGTCATCCCCTGTGATGGTTTCCCGATCAAGCAACGCCCCGGCCAGCGCGTGGAGCAACTGCACGTTCGTGCTGAGCAGATCGTGGCAATTCTGTCTGGCAGTCACCACCAGCTTCTTGATTTCAGCGTCCACAACACGCGCAGTGTCTTCGCTGAAGTTGCGTGCGTGTCCCCAATCCCGACCGATGAACACTTCTTCGCTCTGCTCTCCCACGGACATGGGGCCGATGACATCGCTCATCCCCCATTCGCAGACCATTTTACGCGCCATTTCTGTTGCGCGTTCAATGTCGTTGCCAGCGCCCGTGGTGATGGTGTCGAAAATGATTTCTTCAGCCACCCGCCCTGCCAGCAACACCATGAGGTTGTTGTTGAGATAGGCTTTGGAATAGCTGTGCCTGTCTGCTTCGGGCAACTGCATGGTCACGCCAAGCGCCCGCCCACGCGGGATGATCGTGACCTTGTGTACGGGATCGGTTCCGGGGAGGAGTCGCGCCACCAGCGCGTGTCCGCCTTCGTGGTAGGCCGTGATGCGTTTTTCGTCGTCGGACAAGATGAGGCTCC
>JAVVPW010000057.1:0-10666 GCA_036655575.1 Bilophila sp. | reverse complement strand
AACACTCCGTGTTTCAACGCATCATTTTAGGGAAAAACGTCGTTTTCCCCAAAATCCACGCCGCGTTGCGGCGGCTGCCGCGCTTGCGTCAGCAGAGCATTTTCAAAATGAAAATGCTCTAAGTGCGCCGCGTGCGTCAAGGAAGGAGGGGGAGAACGCACTTTCTACACCGTGCGTTCTCCCCCAGGTTCTTTATACAATGCGGAAGTTGTCAACGACGCAGCAGCGGCGCAGGCGCACGAAGGAACGTGCGTTGGTGACGCCTTCACCGGTCGGGGTGGAGATGGTCATGGTTGTCCAGCCTTCGCCACCAGCGCCGATAGCGGCGAGGTGCGGGCCGTTCTTGACGAACAAGCTGGTGTTCATGAGGCGTGCCATCTTGTCCATGTTGTCGATATTGCGCGAGTGCATACCAGCGGTATGGGACAGGCCGCGTTCAAGAATGAGCGCCCAGTCAATGGCTTCGTCCACATTGGCCGCACGAAGCAGAGGCAGCACAGGCATCATCTGTTCAGTACGGGCGAACACATGGTCGATGTCGCGGTTCACGTCAACAAGGAGCAGGCGGCAGTTTTCCGGCACCGTGATGCCAGCAGCCTTGGCAATGACAGCCGCGTCGCGTCCCACCCATTTCGGGTTGGCGCTGGGGGACTTGCCATCAGCAGGGGGGTAGTTGCGCAGCACGATGCGCGCCACAGCGTCCGCCTGTTCGAGGCTGATTTCAACCGCGCCAAGCGCCTTCATTTCGGCCTTGAGCTGATCGGCGATGCAGTCAACAGCGATGATTTCTTTTTCGTCAGCGCAAATGATGTTGTTGTCAAACGATGCGCCGTCATAGATGCTGCGTGCCGCACGCGGAATGTTGGCGGTTTCGTCAACAACCACAGGCGGGTTACCCGCACCAGCGGCGATAAGGCGCATGGTAGCGGTCTTGCGTGCCTGTGCGACCACGGCTTCGCCGCCGGTCACCACGAGCAACTTGATACGCGGATGCGCGAACAACTGCTGTGCCGCTTCAATGGTGGGTTCCTTCACCGCAACGAGCAGGTTTTCGATGCCGGTAGCCGCGATGATCGCCTTGTTCAGGATCTGGATCGTCATCTGCGAGGTGCGCTTGGCGCCGGGGTGCGGTGCAAAGATAACGGCGTTGCCGCCCGCAATCATGCTGATGCCGTTGTTGACCACGGTAGCGCCGGGGTTGGTCGATGGCGCAACAGAAGCGATGACGCCCCAAGGAGCGTTTTCAATCAAGGTCAGGCCGGAGTCGCCGGAAAGAGCCATCGGCGAGAGGCATTCGGGGCCGGGCGTCCGTTCAGCCTGCAACACGAGCTTGGCGATCTTGTCAGCCACGCGACCCATGCCGGTTTCAGCAACAGCCTTTTCCGCAATGTCTTTCGCGTTGAGCAGGGTAGCCTTGCGGATGGTGGCGATGACCTTTTCACGCATGGCAACGGTGTTGATTTTCTTGTAAGCGGCTTCGGCAGCGGTTACCGCGCTTTCGATGTCGTCAAAAAGGCCATAGTCGCCGGTGCTGGAAGAGGCAGCGCACGAAGCGCCCGCTTCGGGCATCATCCGCTTCAGCACTTCAACAACAATGCGTTCCACATCTTGCTGGCGCACATCCATATCAATCAACTCCTATGCTATTACGCCCTGACCGCAGATCATTGTGGCGGAAAGAGCAGTTCTGTTCAGAAAAAGAGGGCGCAAACCAGACCTTATTCAGCCTGATTCTTGCGATAAATGGCATCCTTGCCAGACGTGACGTGGTCAACAATGCCCACAATGACGAGATCCAGAGGGGCATCCTTGTCAATGGCATACCGTGCGGAACTGCCACGCGATACGATGACCCATTCTCCTTCGCCCGCACCAATGGAGTCCGCAGCGACCTGACAGCGACCTGTCGGCTCGCCCATCCGGTTCACAAGTTCCACGAGCAACAGCGAATTGTGGGGCAACCCGTTGCAACGCACGGTGGAAACGACCTGTCCTACAACCTTTGCGAGTTCCATGCTTTTCTCCGTTTGTGCAAGCCACTCGCACAAACATGCCATAAAAGGAGAGGGTCTGGCCCCACCGGAAATGCCGGCAGGGCCTGCACTTGCTATCAAGCGCGAACGAGAAGACGAGTCAGACTATTTGCGGTTGAGGGGGAACACGGTTTCCAGATCCTGATGGGGACGAGGAATGACATGCACAGCCACAAGTTCGCCGCCCACGCGCTGCACAGCAGCAGCGCCAGCGTCAGTAGCGGCCTTACAAGCAGCCACGTCGCCACGGACAAGGGCGGTCACATAGCCGCCGCCAATCTGTTCGTAGGAAACGAGCTGCACGCGGGCAGCCTTGACCATAGCATCAGCAGCTTCAATAAGACCAACAAGTCCTTTCGTTTCGATCATGCCAAGAGCGTCCATGCTTAACTCCTTTTGGATTGTTGTTTTGATAATGCGCAACATGCTTTCGTATCCCGACCCGGAAACGAAGTCGTTTCAGAGTCGTATCGCCTGGGAAAACTGGCTCGTAGGCCGTTTTCCCTCTGGATAACGCCGCAAAGCGGCGGGTCGGCGACTCATTCCTGAAGTTTGCGCTCAAGATTGGTATCTGAAGCGACAACTTCTGGCAATATCATTTGCCTTTGCGTTCCATGCCCATGCCAACGACAGCCATTTTGTACATGTCGTCACTGCTGCATCCACGCGAAAGGTCATGCCAGCCACCAGCGAAGCCCTGGAGGAGCGGCCCAAAAGCCGTGTATCCACCAAAACGCTGCGCCACTTTGTACGCGATGTTTCCGGCTTCAAGCGACGGAAACACGAAGATATTGGCCCGTCCTTCAAGAGGACTTCCCGGCGCCTTGAGTCTTGCGACTTCGGGCACAATAGCCGCATCCACCTGCAATTCTCCGTCCACCAGCAGATTGGGATCGCGTTTTTTGATCTCCGCAAGCGCCTCGCGCATCTTGTCTACGCGGGCGTGTTCGGCACTGCCTTTTGTGGAAAAGGAGAGCAGTGCCACACGGGGTTCTTCATCCATGAGGTTCTTGAGAAGCCGTGATGTCGCAAAGGCGATGTCCGCCAGTTGCATGGGCGTAGGGTCTGGGATGACACCTGCGTCCGTAAACATGAACAGCTTGTCATTCTTGGGTGAAATGATGAAAAAGAAGCTCGACACGGTTTTCGTGCCGGGTGCCGTGCCAAGGACGCGCAGCCCTGCGCGGATCACGTCGGCAGTGGAGGAAAGATTGCCCCCCACGCCCACTTCCGCTTCACCGCGCCGCACCATCATGGCGCCGGCGGCAAGCGGAACCCGCATGGCTTTCACGGCATCAGCCTCACTGATGTCCTTGCCTCTCGCCTTCTGGTTTGCCTGATAGTCGGCAGCATTGCGCTCTAGCAGAGCCGGCGACAGGGGGTCAATAACCCGCAGCGCCGTACCGGTTTCTCCGGTCTGTTGCAAGATGTTGCGTACCGCCATAGGGCGCCCTAAAAGCACAGGTTCAGCAAGGTCATTACGGACAAGCCGCGCAGCAGCAACCACAGCGCGTTTGTCTTCCCCATCGGAAAAGACCACTACGCCGGGTTTGCCCCGACAGATGTCCACGCAACGTTCAAAAACGCACATCAGAAGTTTCCGCCGACCTTGGAGATATCACGACCTGATTCCGCAACCACTGTCAACAGCATGAGCACATAGACAGCACTGCTGAGGCGGTTGAGCGATTCCAGCAGATCCGCACGTTCCTGCCCAACCTGCACATAGGCCACTTCCACTTCCCGCACTTGCGCCCGGAGCCAGTTGAGCAGCGCCACGTTCGGGCCAAGCGCCACGTCCGGCACAATGTGCCCCTGTCCCAGATATTTTTGCGGATCGTGGGAAACAAGGTGGATGGCTTCGGAGTTCATGCCGCACAAGGACTGTGCGGGCACGGGGTCACCGGAAACTTCGGCTTGTAAAATCTGCCACAACCAGATGTTGAGATCCGCCAGTCCGTTCTTGATGACAACGGGGAGTTTGCCCTTTGTGTCGAACTGGGTCTGGATCACAACGGTGGTTGAAATCAGCGTGTCCAGCTTGCCGCGCATAAAAATGCGAGGATGGGACTTTGACACCGTGGTCTCAGCGTCCAGATAGGTGCTGTCCCCAGCGCAACACGTTGCCTTGTCCGCACAAGGTGCCGCCGGTGCGGCAGGTGCCGCCGGTGCGGCAGGCGCCGCCGGTGCGGCAGGAGCCGCAGGTGCCGCCGGTGCGGCAGGTGCCGCCGCCTTCACCGGTTTTGCAGCGGGCACACAAGGTGTTCCCTGACCGGGGAGGATCACGCGACAGTTACGGCTACGCAGGAGTTCGGCAGCAGCGGGCGTGAGACGCTCGTCGGCCTTGAGGCTAAAATCGCCCCCATGTCCCAGCTCACAGCGCTGTCTGACATCTTCTTCAGTGAGAAAAATCATGGTTCGTTCCTTCGTTATTCGGTCTGCAAGGCTGTTCAACCTCGCTGCATCTCGTTCTCAAAACACTCACAGGCGTCTCGCCCCTTGCAAGGTATCGCAACGCAAACGCTACGCGGCAACGCTCCCAACGGTGGTACACTTCACATGTCCGTTGGCAGACAGGGAGATTTCGACGCCCTTAGGGATGCTGAACACGTCACCAGCCGCACCGGCAAGGGTTGTCCCTTCGATGGTCAGCTTGAGTTCGCCTTCCAGCACCACGAGCACTTCGGGACGCTCAAATGTCCAGGAAAAAGCCTGACTGTCCCATTCCAGATACCCTACGGCAGCGGCAGCACCCTTGCTCGGAGAAAGCACATCCATCATGCTCACGCTGTCTTTAGAACCGCCCTTTCCCCAGGCCTGCGCCTTGCTGCTGACGTGCATCACGCCGCCGACCTGTTCGAGTTCGGGCTGTTTCCCTGTGGGAGGCGTAGACATTTCGGACATGGGAGAACCTCCCCTTGAGCTACACGCATCACAAGAGCATGTGTGGCATGGGTTATCAGAAAGAGCTTTCAGGATCAGTTGATCCACAAGCGAGGTATCCGCAGCAACACCAGCAGGCAACGCCGCCAACACCCGACGCCTGACTTCAGCCGTCAACGCCGTCAGTTCGGCAGACACAGGCTGAGGACAAGAAACGGTGAGAGCGGGCGCACTGACCGGAGCGGCTGGTGCAACTACTGCAACAGGTGCAACTGGTGCGGCTGGCACAACCGGCGCGGTCGAAACAACCGGGGTGGTCAACGCAGCGGCAGGCCCCGTGGAAGCGGCGGGCACAGCGGAAATCGCCATCGGATTGACACCCGGCGTATAGCTGATGGGTGCCAGAATACTTGCCGGAGCCACACCGGGCGCGTAGCCCTGCGGCACAGCAAGCGCTCTTGCAAGCGGTGCCAGCGCTTCCTGAAGCTGGGTCGTGACAGCAGCCACCATCTGTTGCGGCGAAAGTGTCGGACGTTCCGAGGCCGGAAAAGCCGTAATCGGATCAGAAGGTGTACACCGTGCGTCTTCAGACACAGCGGCAGGCGCAGATGCCGGTGCAAGCGTGGGTGCCGGTTCGGGCGCGACCACTGGACTGGACGCTTCTGCATCCTTCCAGACGATGCCGTGCTGGCGGGCGTCGTCTCTGGCCTGCTGGGTGACAATGTCGCCCGGCGCCAGTACGAAGCTCGACTGTCCGGCTTTCCACGCCGCCCGGACAGTTTCGGCTGTAATGATTTGTTTGCTCATGCCCCGATTCCTTGTAATACATTCTCAAATCGGACGTGTTTCCGGCCCGTTCGATACCGGGAGCTACCCGGAAAAACGTCTTCGTTTATTTCTTATTCTTGTGCTTGGCGGCCACATCTTCGGCCACAGCAGCGGCTTTTGCTTCGGCAAAGCGAGCCTGTTTGGCGGCTTTCTTGGCGGCCTTGCGCTGTTTGATGAGGTCAAGCAGACCCATCAGGTCGTCCACTTCATCGGCGGGGCTGGGGATAATATTGTACCCATTCAGTCCGTTGAGGCTCTGGGCAAGGGTCGCGCCGGTTTCCACGGCGGCCTGACAGGCAGCCACATCACCCTTGCAGATGACGCATACGCGAAGGCCATCGACCTTGTGCGCCGAGATGATTTCCACTTCAGCAGCCTTCGCCATCGCGTCAGCAACCTGAATGGCGATCACAAGGCCCGCCGTTTCCACAAAGCCAAGAGAGGGCTTATATTCCAACATATGTATCTCCTCTGGGTGAGCACTAAGCCTTGCGTTGCTCGTGTGTACGGTGCAAACGCAAGGCTTGTTCTACGCGGTTACGCAATCTGATCAAAAACAACATCCGCAGGACTCGGAATGACCACCTTGCTGACCAGCAGGCCATTTTCAGCAGCAACAACCGAACCGGCTTCAACAGCCGCTTCCACTGCGGCTACATCGCCTGTCATAAGGGCATAGCCCTTGCCGCCGAGTCCGAGAGCCACGCGCACATCAAGCAACTGCACGTCTGCGGCCTTGACCGCAGCGTCAGCAGCCACCACGATGGAGGCAGCGGAGAAGGTTTCAATGATGCCAAGAGCGCTGCGTTGCGTGATGCCGGTGACGCCGGACAACGCGCTCACAACGTCGCGGTGGATATTGGGAATGATAAACCAGTCAACCAGCGCCGCAGCGTGCGTGTCGCGCCCGGCGTTGACCGAAGCGGTGACAGCAGCCACATCACCAGTGACAGCGGCTACGAACTTGCCGGGGCAGATCGTCTTGAAGAACAGCGGATCGACCTGCGCGGTCTTCACCATCTGGTCAGCCGCGTCGATACCGGCAGCGATGCTGTTGAATTCCACCATGCCAACGGCTGTGTATGATTCTGACACAGGGCCTCTCCTTATGTTACACAGGGCACAACGGCCCCTCTTTCAATCTGGCTCGTTATTGGCTATCTGCCAATGACCACAATCCCGTCAACACTCTTCACCACGCCGTCCATGCTGGCATGGATACGAGCGCCAAGGGCGTCTTTCGGAATTTCACCAATCACATCACCGCATTTGACCTGATCGCCAGCTTTGACCACAGCCTGCGCAGGAGCACCGATGTGCTGCCGCAACGGGATACGGACTTCTGCCGGGGTCAGATCGCCCAGATCATTGGTCGGAAGCTCCATGTACCGACTGATGCCGATTTTGGCAACCAGACGGGGCACAGGCACCCGGCGAAATTCGCGCCAACGGGTGTTGTCCTCATTGGGTTCGCGGCTTCCGTCATAGGGAATCTTGGCGTTGCGCAGCTCGTTTTTCACAGCCTGATTGATCCGCCGGGGCGAAAGTCCCATCGGACATGAGAAATGTTCGCACACACCACAATCGCAGCACAACAAAGCCAGCTTGCCGGTTTCGGCGGTCATTTCCGCGCCGCTCCCGAAAGCCCGCATGACACGGTGCGTCTCGAAAGGATGCCCGATAAGCCGACGGGGGCACAGTTCAGAACACATCCGGCACTGGATACAGGCCGATGCCGCACGGCGCCGCATGTGCGCCACGGACAGGGTTGCGTTGGTGTGCAAGTAGTGACCACGCGGCAACACGATGAGTCCGCCGGAGGTCTTGGTCACAACTTCCTTGTTGAAGGCGTCCACGCTGTCCACCATGCGTCCCATCATGGGGCCGCCAAGAATGAACACGGGATCAGACACGGTGGCACCCCCCGCCGCTGCAAGGCAGTCGGAAAACGAGGTGCCGAGGGGCACGCGCACGATACCGGGTTTCTTGACTTCCCCGGTCACCGTAAGAAATTTGTGCGTCACGGGAGCGCCGTCAAGCGCGTTGGCGACCGACACGAGCGTGCCCACGTTGGCAACAACCGCGCCGACCTGAAGCGGGAGACCCAGCGGAGGTACGGTACGACCCGTCACTTCACGCACCAGAGTCTGCTCGTCTCCGGCAGGGTAAAAGTTGGGGAGCAAAGCCAGTTCGATAGGCTGGCTGCCAATGGCTTCGGTCAGAATGCCCGTGGCTTCCTTGTATTTTTTCTTCAGCGCGATGACGCCGCGTCTGGCTCCGGTGGCCTGCATAAGCTCACCGAATGCCCGGACAATCTGTCCGGCGTGGTGGAGCATGTGGTGCTGGTCGGTGTGCAGAAGGGGTTCGCACTCGCAGCCGTTGGCGATGACGGTATCGGCGTTGGCGGCATACTTGACGTGCGCCGGAAATCCAGCTCCGCCTTCACCAACGATCCCGGCCGCTCTCACTGCCGCTATGAACGCCTGTTTGTCCATGCTGTCCTCTCATTTGAACATTTTCAAGCTGTCGTTTTCATTTCAGCTTGAATCCTTTCCGAAAAAACGCTGTTTCCCCGGAAAGCCACGCCGCGCTGCGGCGAGTCACCCTTACGGATGACCTGCGCCCGAATCACAACGGTGTTGCACCCGGGACTACCCAAAAACAGGTTGGCAGGTTACGCCATGTTGCCATGCCGTAACACTGCCTTTTTCAACGTATACCGTGTCTTAACGTCCAGACGGCACAAAGGGCTGGAACGGAAGAGGGAACTTCGTATTGAAGCCGGTGGGTGCCTTGGCGTTGACTGCCGGGCTGTGTCCGTCAAGGCGCAGAATCTTGCGCGCGGTCTTGTACATGACCTTTTCGCGGGTTTCTTCGCTGATGGGCAGATTCTGGTAGATGCGGATGGCGTCTTCTTGTTCGATGAAGGGGTGCGCGCTGGCAAAGATGACCTTGTCGCCGATCATGGTGTTGAGCGCCTGCACATAGGCTTCGCCCATCGGTGCCAGTTCGTACTCGGACAGATCCATGTAGACGTTGGCGTTACGCATACAAGCAAAAATAGCTTCGTTGACGAAGGGATAGCCGCCGTGGCTCATGATGAGCGTGAGTTCCGGGAAGTCACGGGCGACAACGTCGATCTGGCGCGGGTCGATGTAATCCATGATAGCGCGGGGCACCTGAGCGGGCGGCGCCGTGGTGACAAACACCGGCACGTCGAGTTCCACGCACTTGGCGTAGATGGGGTAGTAGCGGGCGTCAGACGGCGGGCAGTGGGCAAGATAGGGGTCAGTGGCGATGCCGCGCATCCCCAGATCCTTGATGACATGAACAACTTCACGCACGGCAGCCATGCCCTTGTGCGGATCAATGCCCCAGAATCCGACAAACTTCTGGGGATAGGCCTGACAGAACTCAAGGATGCTACCGTTGTTGGCGGGGAAACCGTAGGTGGTTTCGCAGTCGCGCCCTGTGATCACGCAAAGTTCCACGTTGCGGCGTTCCAGACCAGCCACGATGTCGGGCAGGGACTGGGCTACACGCTTGTGAAAATCGCCTGCTTCACACGAGGCCTTGAACATGGAGCTGTTTTTGATGCCGTTCAGAATGGCCTCGGTATTGGGGCGAAAACGGAAGTCGATTATTTTCATCAGTGACTCTCCTGGCGTAATGCGCAAAATGTTTGTGCCTATTAGAGCAAATGCCGTTCCAGTTTGTCGCGGCGGGCCAATTTTCCCAACAAGAGCAAGGTGCTGGAAATAAACAGGATGCGTTCCTACTCCTGAAAGCAGGAGAGGTGCAACCGTTTTTCATGCACAAGTCCCTGTAAACGAACCCTATTCCAGAAGAGGGAGAGGATTCGTCAAGCCGCACAATGATGCAAAATTGCAACTGTAGTGCATCTTTGCAACATTGTGCGCACAAACAGGAAGCGTCTGCCTTGGACGGGTGCAAATTTGCACTCTTTGTGCGCTCTGCTCCCGGTCGTCCGGTTGGAAACGACATGCCACCGAGGTATACGTTTCGAGTTTGTGAAAAAGTTTTCGCGTTACCCTGAACCCAAATCGCGTGAGAAACGCTAGCGCTTGTATCGCACGGCTGAAGCGCTGGGGCAAGTAAAAAAACAGAAGAAAAAAGGAAGCCTGCCTCTGAAGGCAAAAAAGGAATCTTTCTCAGAGCCTTTTCTCGTTGAAAAAGCTCTGCTGGTGCGAAGGTGCCAGCCGCCGCAATCCTGCGTACATTCTGGGAAAAACAGCCTTTCCCGCAAAATCTACGCCCTCTTGCGCAAGCCATCGCCTTCACAGCAACAGAGCTTTTTCAACAGTCTCGCTTTGTCTTGCCGTTATTCTTGCAAGATTGTCTCGTTTTTCATTTCGATTTTGGCCTGACTGCGCAAGAGGCTCAGGAAGCCACGGAACATCTGTTCGCGCTTGGCGTTCAACACCGCATCCTGAATCTGCCCGGACGCCACCTTCCAGTTTTCTTCTGACGGCTTGACAATCTCCACCAGCCGGAGCAGTGCCGCGCCGTCGTCCACCGCATAGGCCGCAGGCAACCAGTCGTTGACCTTAAAAGAGAAGGCCGCCGTGCCGATCTCAGCGGATTGCGCCAGCTTCGGCACCAGTCCGGCACGATTCAGGGGTTCACTGCGCACCACGCGCTTCTTGAGCGCCGCAGGCAGATCAGCGGAGAAGGTTTTGCGCACGGCTGTGGCGTCCTCAAGAGCCAGCTTGCGCGCGGCTTCCCCCTGAAGACGGGTCTTGATGGTGTCGGTAACATCGGCAAGGTTCTGTACAGACTGGGGTTTTGTTTCCTTGACCTTCACCAGTACATAGCCCTGCTTGGTGACAAAAGGGGTGTCCAGCACGGTTCCCGGCTTGGCAGCCAGCAGCGTTGCAACGTGCTCAGGCTTCAGTCCGACC
>JAVVPW010000056.1:0-10713 GCA_036655575.1 Bilophila sp. | reverse complement strand
TCAGACGGATAACCGGTTGCGCGCTGTCCCTGCTTGTGCCGCCCGTCTCGCCCGTCTCAGGCATTCCACCCGTTCCACTCGTCTCAGGCGCAGAGTCTGCTCCTGCGGGCATCACGGTTGCCCCCCGTCCTTGCGCAGGGTCACTGTTACGGGCATCCCCTGCCGCATGACGTTTTGGCTGTCTGCGGTGATGACACGAAAACGGAAGACCAGATCGTTTCTGACTTCCTTTGTTTCCACTGTCTTGGGCGTAAATTCTGCTGTGGGCGAGATGAAGCCGATGGTTCCTGGGTACGAGGTGCCGGGCGTGGCGTCGATTGACAGCAACACAGCTTGCCCAGGGCGGATGTCGCCCAGATGCGGTTGGGTCACATAGGCGCGAATCCATGCCGGATGGGTGAGCGTGACCGTATAGACGGTCTGCCCCGGCTGCACCACCGCGCCTGTTTCGTGTACCCGCGTCAGAACAACGCCGTCTTGGGGTGCGTACAACGTGGTGTCGTCAAGGTTGGTGCGGGCAAGCGCCTCTTGAGCTTGCGCGGCCTGCACAGCCGCACGTTGACGGGTCACGTCTTCGATGCGGAAACCGCTTTCCATGAGTCGTAACTGATCGTGCGCAGCGTTGCGCCGTGAAAGCGCTTCGGTCTGTGCGGCTTGCGCTTCGTCAAGATCGCGCTGGGCAACGGCGCGCTGTCTGCGGAGGGTCAAAATGCGCTTCAAGTTGGCGGAGGTGTTCACGAGGACTGCCTGTGCGCCAACCAGCGCGGAACGCGCTTGCGCTACGTCTTCCTCGCGGTATCCGGCAAGCATCTTTGCTAATTCAGCTTCCTGCATGGCGCGTTCCGCTACCGCTCGCCGCAGGGCGTCTTCTTGTGGCTTGGGGTCAAGGTGTGCGAGGGTGTCTCCCTGCTGCACCTGTTGCCCTTCTTCCACCGCCATCCCCGCGATCCGCCCGCCCACGCGAAAGCCCACCTCAACCTGTCGGATGTCCACATTGCCGTACAGCGTCAAGGTGTCCCTGACCTGCCCGGTTTCGCGGTCATGCCACCACCACGCGCCACCGACAAGTCCGAGAATGACAAGAACACTCGCTACCATCCGCATGGGAAGACCTCCGGCGGCTCAAGAAGATCACGCGGCACGCAACAAGCCTTTCACGCCACACTCCAGAACGCAAACGTTTTGGGAAAAGGGGGGAAAGGGAAAGGGGAGAGCCTTGTTTCAGAAGGGTTTTCCCCCTTTCCCGATGTTCTCTCTATTTACATTCCCGCAACATTTTCACAGCGCAGAAGTTGCCGCACATGGCGCAGGCTTCTTCATGCTTGTGTGGTTCGCGGCGTTTGTCAAGGATAACTGGGTCAATGGCGGCCTTACGCATGGCGTCCCAGTCCAGAGCCATCCGGGCACGCGCCATGGTAGCTTCACGCTTGAGCGCCTGCGGGCGTCCAAGAGCCACTTCTCCGGCCTGTGCTGCCACACGAGACGCCATGATACCCTGTCGCACATCGTCCATGTCCGGCAAGGTGAGGTGTTCGGCAGGCGTCAGATAACAGAGAAAGTCCACGCCAGCGCGGACAGCCAGCGCACCGCCAATGGCGCCGGCAATGTGATCATAGCCCGGTGAAGAGTCAATGGTGAGCGGGCCAAGCACATAGAGCGGCGCACCGTGCGTCAGCTTCTTGATGCTGATGATCTGCGCTTCCACTTCGTTCATGGGCACATGACCGGGGCCTTCAATCATGCACTGCACCCCGGCTTCCAGCCCGCGACGCGCAAGCTGCCCCAGCGTAATCACTTCTTCCCACTGTGCGGCGTCTCCGGCATCACACCCGGCACCCGGACGCAGACCATCGCCGAGTGACAACGTGATGTTGTATTTGCGGGCGATCTCAAGCAGACGATCGTACCCTGTCAGGAGCGGGTTTTCCTTGTTGTTCTTGAGCATCCAGCGCGCAAGGATCGACCCACCGCGTGACACGATGCCAAGCGCCCGGTCTCCCCGAGCCGCCCATTCCGCACCCCGGCGCGTCAGACCACAGTGCAAGGTCATGAAATCAACGCCCTGCTCGGCCTGCATCTGCACTTCATCAAACAATTCTTCAGGATCAATGGTGGAGGGATCAATGTCCTGATCTATGTAGCGTTGCGCCACAGCGTAAAGCGGCACCGTGCCAAGCGGGAGCGGGCAACCGTCAAGCATTCCCTTGCGGATGGCGACAAGATCCCCGGCAATGGACAGATCCATCACGGTATCCGCACCCGCGTCTTGCGCGGCCTTGAGCTTTTGCATCTCGCAGGCCAGGTGATTCTGAAACGGCGAGGTGCCGATGTTGGCGTTGACCTTCACTCGGCTTGGTTGCCCCACCAGCATGGGAGTGACCCCTTTGTGCCGTGGGTTACCGAGCAATACCATGGTTCCGGCTTCAAGAGCCGTGACAATAGACTCTGGAGTAAGCTCCTCAGTTTCCGCAAGCGCACGCAGATGTGTGGAGAGCAGATCCTGCAAGACGTCGTTTTTTTTAATGATGGACACAAAGAACTCCTATCATGACATGATCGCCAGGTACCCACCCGGAACCACGAAACCATTTCGCGTGTTCCAGTCTCATTCCGATCGCATTCCAATCGGTTCTGGTATGGAATCGGGGTTGACCAGTGTGGCTTCTCTATTGTGCCGCAGGTTATGCCGCAAGGCAAGACACCTTGCCATCTGGCATGTGTGTCTTACCCTTAGAGCAGTTTCACGTTGAAAATGCTCTGCTGACGCAAGCGCGGCAGCCGCCGCAACGCGGCGTGGATTTTGGGGAAAACCACGTTTTCCCCAAAATGATGCGTTGAAACACGGAGTGTTTCAAAAGCAAAATGATCTCAAGGTTCCTTTTGCGCACGCTTATTCTGACCTACCCGCCGAACCCTGTTTCGGCAAGGAGCGCCTATGCATCTTGTGAAAACCTTTCTGACAGGAGCCTTCATGACTGTCTTTCTGGGTACATCTGCCCACGCAGCGACAACGCCTGTCGCCGCGCCGCCGACCACGCCGGGGCAACAAAGCGCCACGGTTCCACTCAATCCCGAACCGCTGTCCGGCAAACAAGAACAGCTTGTGCGGTTGCCTAGCGGCCTTTCTGTGCTCATCCTGAAAGATACCCGCTTCCCGCTTGTGTCCACAAGGCTGTATGTCCACGCGGGTTCTGCCTACGAAACACCCGAACAGTCCGGGATCAGTCACGTTCTGGAACACATGGTCTTCAAGGGTACCGAAAGCCGTCCCAAGAGCGGCATCAGTCAGGAAGTAGAAACCGCTGGCGGCTACCTGAACGCAGCCACCAGCTATGATTATACCGTCTACATCACGGACATGCCCGCCAGACACTGGAAACTCGGCATGGACATTGTGCGCGACATGGCTTTTCACCCGACCCTTGACCCCAAGGAACTGGAGTCGGAAAAGGACGTGATCGTTGCAGAACTCAAACGCGGTGAAGACAATCCCGGCAACCGCATGTTCCGCCTGTTGCTTGCCGATACCCTGAAAGGCACGCCGTATGAGCGCCCTATCATCGGTACGGAAAAGAGCATCCGGGGGATCTCCGTGCAGAACATGCGCGACTACATCAAAAAATATTATCAACCGCAGAACATGTTGCTGGTGGTGGTTGGCAACATCGAACCCGCTGAGGTTCTTGCCGAAGCACAAACGCTGTTCAGCCGCTACAAGAACGGCGAACCGTTGCGCAGTCCGCTGGCGTTTGACGCGGCAGATCTGCCCATCAGCAGTGTCAAGGCCGGGGTCTCCAGAGGGACACCAAGCCTCATCACCGTGCAACCCGGCGCCTGGAACAAAGTCTACCTTGCCGCCGCGCTCCCGGTGCCCGGTTCTGCCAGCTACCAGTCCGCCACGCTCGACGTGTTGGCCTATCTGCTTGGTGGCGACCGCACCAGTCTGTTTTACCGTACCTATAAATACGACCGTCAGCTTGTGGACAGCATCCACGTCTCCAATCAGGGCTTTGAACGCATCGGGGCGTTTTTGCTGACCGCAGAACTCGACGCGGACAAGGTAGAGCCGTTCTGGACAGCGCTTACCGCCGACCTTGCAAGCCTTGACGCCACAACGTTCACCAAAGAACAGCTCGAACGCGCCAAGCTGAATCTGGAAGACGATCTGTTGCGCTCCAAAGAAACCCTGTCTGGTCTGGCCTCGAAACTGGGGTATTTCCAGTTTTTCATGGGGGGCGAACAGGGCGAACGCAACAGCATTGAAGCCTTGCACAACGTGGATACCGGTATGCTCCGGCAGGCTGTGGCGGACTGGATTCAGCCTGCGCGTCTGACCACGGTGGTGCTCCCGCCAAAGGACGCCAAGATGCCGGACATGCAGGCTATTTTGGACAAGGAATGGAAAGCCGCCAGCACAAAAAGCCGGGTTGCCGCTGCCACAGCGGGCGTGACGGAAGTGGTGGATCTTGGCAAGGGGCGTTCGGTGGTGCTCATTCCTGACGCTACCCTGCCCTATATTTCCGCAAGCCTTGCCTATTCTGGCGGAGACGCGCTACTCGCACCAGACGAACAGGGGCTGGCGGCGCTGACTGCCAACGTGCTCACCAAGGGCACGGCAACGCGCAGTGCGCCGGAAGTGCAAGCGTTCCTTGCCGATCGTGCTGCGGCGCTGTCTGCCTCTGCCGGACGGAAGAGCTTTACCATAGGCTTCACCTCGCCCTCGAAATACAACAGCGAACTCTTTGGCCTGCTCCGCGAAACCGTGGAAACCCCGGCCTTCAGCACGGAAGAAACCGCACGCGGGGTCAAGGATCAAATCGCAGCCATCAAGTCGCATGAAGATCAACCTCTTGGGCTGGCGTTTCGCAAATTGCCGCCGTTCCTGTTCCCCAAGAGTGTTTTTGGGTACCTCCAGCTTGGCGACATCGACACCCTTAAAAAAATGGACGCCACCTTGCCCCGGAACTTCTGGGAACGGCAGAAGGTGCGCCCGTGGGTGCTGGCTGTGGCGGGACAGTTTGACCGCGAGGACGTGCTGGCCTTTGCCCGCAGTCTTGCCGAGCCAGCCACCCCGCGTGTCGTTGTCCCGGTGCCCGCATGGGGCAAGGACAAGACGCTTGATATTCCCATGCCGGGGCGCAATCAGGCGCATTTGATGCTCATCTTCAAGACCGCGCCCGACACCAGCAAGGATACCCCGGCGCTCAACCTCCTTGAAACCGTGCTCGGCGGCATGGGCGGCCTGCTGTTCCGCGACATGCGCGACGAGCAGGGGCTTGGCTACACCGTAGCGGCCTTCAATCAGCAGGATACGGAAAACGGTTTCATGGTCTTTTATATTGGAACCGAGCCTGACAAGATGACACAGGCTGAAGACGGTTTTAAAAAAATCCTTGCGGGTCTGCACCAGAATCTCCTCCCCAACGAGGAGCTTGTGCGGGGCAAGAATCAGCTTGAAGGCGACTACTACCGCAACCTCCAGAGCCTTGGAAGTCGGACGGCTGAGGCCTCTGCGCTGACCTTGACGGAGCGTCCGCTTGCTTTTAATCGTGATCAGATTGAAAGAAGTAAGCTCATAACACCCGAACAAATCAGGGAAACTGTCAAAAAGTACCTGATTCCGGGCGAAAGCTACACCATAAAAGTCTTGCCATAAAAACCAAATGACCCTATAGCTCTACAGGCGGGGCGACAGTGCCCCGCTTTTAGCCCGCCCTTGCGGGGAACCGGCTGTCTGGAGCGACAGCAAAGAAAACAGCGGCCCTGTTTTCAGGTTTTTTTAGCAGCGAGGACATTTTTCGCTTGCCAAGCTCTCCAAGATTGTGTAAGAGCTATTTCCTGTTGCTGGTGTAGCTCAATTGGAAGAGCAGCTGATTTGTAATCAGCAGGTTGCGGGTTCGAGTCCCATCACCAGCTCCATATGTGGAGGGGTTCCCGAGTGGCCAAAGGGAACAGACTGTAAATCTGTCGTCGTGAGACTTCGGAGGTTCAAATCCTCCCCCCTCCACCAGATTCGCTAAAAGCTGACACGGCTGTAGGAGACAGGTGAACCCTGTCAGGGGACTACGGCATAGGCGGGAATAGCTCAACGGCTAGAGCATCAGCCTTCCAAGCTGAGGGTTGCGAGTTCGAATCTCGTTTCCCGCTCCAATCCTTGCCCCCACTCTCCTTTTGTCGTGCCTCATGTATTGTGGGACATTAAGCACACGTTCAGTTCTCAATGAAGACGCCCTTCTTGTAGTGCATTGGAACAAAAAATGCTCTACGCCGTACACATGTGCGGTGCGCCGCAAGACGGCGTGGATTTTGGGGAAAAGTGATGCTTTTCTCGAAATGGTTTCATTTGAAGCGAATGGTTCAAATGAAATTGGCTCTAGAGGGGCACTGTGTCACGGCTCCCATCCGCCGCTGACATCGACAGCCAGCGGAAGGAGCTGACTGAGGATTGAAACTGCAAAAAGAAGGGAGACTGTCATGGGTAAAGAGAAATTCAATCGCAGTAAGCCGCATGTTAACATCGGTACCATTGGTCACATCGACCACGGCAAGACCACTCTCACCGCCGCGATCACCAAGGTCGCCTCGCTTAGCATGGGCGGCAAGTTCATAGGGTATGACGAAATCGACAAGGCACCTGAAGAAAAGGAACGTGGCATCACCATCGCCACCTCCCATGTCGAATACGAAACCAAAAATCGTCACTACGCGCATGTGGACTGCCCCGGTCACGCTGACTACATCAAAAATATGATCACCGGCGCAGCCCAGATGGACGGCGCGATCATCGTTGTTGCCGCGACAGACGGCCCCATGCCTCAGACCCGTGAGCACATCCTGCTCGCTCGTCAGGTCGGCGTGCCGAACCTCGTGGTTTTCATGAACAAGTGCGACATGGTTGATGACGCCGAATTGCTGGAACTGGTGGAAATGGAAGTTCGTGAACTTCTCACCGCCTACGGCTATCCCGGCGATGACATCCCAGTCGTGCGCGGTTCCGCTCTGAAGGCTCTTGAGTGCGACGCTGCTGATGCCGATGATGCCAAGTGCATTCTCGACCTCCTCGCAGCTTGCGACTCGTACTTCCCGGATCCGGTTCGTGATGTTGAAAAGCCCTTCCTGATGCCCATCGAAGACGTGTTCTCCATCTCTGGACGTGGAACCGTTGTCACGGGTCGTGTTGAACGCGGCATTCTCAAGGTTGGCGAAGAAGTCGAAATCGTGGGCATCAACCCCACCGTCAAGACCACCTGCACCGGCGTTGAAATGTTCAGGAAACTTCTGGATCAGGGTCAGGCCGGCGACAACATCGGCGCTCTGCTTCGCGGCACCAAGCGTGATGACGTGGAACGCGGACAGGTTCTTGCCGCTCCGAAGTCGATTACCCCGCACAAGAAGTTCAAGGCTGAAGTATACGTTCTTTCCAAAGAAGAAGGCGGCCGTCACACCCCGTTCTTCACAGGCTATCGTCCCCAGTTCTACTTCCGTACCACGGACGTGACTGGCGTGATCGCCCTGAACGAAGGTGTTGAAATGGTTATGCCCGGCGACAACGCCACATTCAACGTTGAACTCATCTGCCCCATCGCTATGGAACTCGGCCTTCGCTTCGCTATCCGCGAAGGTGGCCGTACCGTTGGCGCTGGCGTGGTGACGGAAATCGTGGAGTAACGACATGCGAGTTAATATTCTACTCGCCTGCACTGAGTGCAAGCGTCGCAACTACGCCACGGTTAAGAACAAGAAGAACACCACCGGTCGTGTAGAGCTGAAGAAGTACTGCCCCTGGGACAGGAAACACACGCTCCACCGCGAAACTCGGTAGTGACTTCATAAACGCAGGGCAGTAGCTCTAACGGCTAGAGCGCCGGTCTCCAAAACCGGATGTTGGGGGTTCGAATCCCTCCTGCCCTGCCATTTTCATTTCCGCAGGGATGTATCATGACCAAAAAACCGATGACAGCCCAAGAACAGAAACCCGGTGGACTTGTCGCCAAGGTGATGGAGTTCAAGAGTTATCTTGAGCTGTCCAGGGCGGAGTTGCGCAAGGTTACCTGGCCTACAGTCAAGGAAACCCGCACCACCAGCTTGGTCGTACTCGCCTTCGTGATTGCTATGGCGATCTTCCTTGGCGTCGTTGACCTCGGGCTTTCAAAACTTGTTGCCACACTGTTGGCTGCCTGATGGAAAGCCCCATGAATACAGCAAACGAAACCACTGAAGAACGTACCGTACCCAGCGCCCCTTCTGAAACGCTTGAACAGACCGCTTTGGCGGAACCTGTTTTGCCTGAAGAGACCACGCCCCCCGTGTCCGAACTCACCGCGCAGGATATCCTCGCGGCGTCAACCAATCGGGTGGATGCGGACTCGCCAAACCCGGATTCCGGGAAGTCGCGCTGGTATATTGTTCATACCTATTCCGGTTTTGAACAGCGGGTCGAAGCCACCATCCGCGAGATGATGCGCAATGCTCAGGATCTCGGCCTCATTCATGAGGTTGTGGTTCCTACCGAAAAGGTCATCGAACTCGGCAAGGGGGGTGCCAAGCGCACCACCACACGCAAGTTCTATCCCGGCTACATCATGCTCCGCATGACCATGACCGATTTCTCCTGGCACCTTGTGCAGACGATTCCCAAGGTGACCGGCTTTGTAGGCGGAAAAAACCGCCCCGCACCCATGAAAGACGAAGAAGCTGTGCGCATCCTCGCCCTTATGGAAACCCGTCAGGAACAGCCCCGTCCCAAGTTCAGTTTTGATCGGGGAGATGATGTCCGCGTCATTGACGGGCCTTTCGGCGGCTTCAACGGCGTTGTTGAAGACGTTAATTACGACAAGGGCAAGCTTCGGGTGTCCGTGTCCATTTTTGGAAGACAGACGCCAGTGGAACTGGATTTTATTCAGGTTTCCAAGGGGTAAGTTTCAGGTACCCGTCGTTCTGTTCGACAAACGAATGCTTGCAGTCTGCGGCTCACGCCGTAGTAATAGAGGTTGACAATGGCCAAGAAAGAAGTTGCCAAAATAAAATTGCAAATCCCCGCCGGAGCCGCGAATCCTTCGCCGCCGGTAGGCCCCGCCCTCGGTCAGCACGGCCTGAACATCATGCAGTTTTGCAAGGAGTTCAACGCCCGCACGATGGATCAAAAGGGAATGATCATTCCCGTGGTCATCACCGCGTACGCTGACCGTTCGTTCACCTTCATCACCAAAACCCCTCCCGCAGCCATCCTTGTCATGAAGGCGGCTAAAGTGGAAAAGGGCTCGGGCGAACCCAACCGTACCAAGGTCGGTAGCCTCTCCATGCAACAGGTCGAAGAAATCGCCAAGCTGAAAATGCCCGATCTCAACGCCACGAACATGGACGCCGCCATCCGTTCCATTATGGGAACAGCCCGCAGCATGGGCATTGAGATCAAGTAAGGATCTCTACCGCGTCAGTCGTACTGCCACCTCTCGTTTCTGAAAGGATTCGGCAGGAGATGTTGGAAAAGACCAGCTTTTGAAAGGATAGAGCAATGCCCAGATTCGGGAAAAAATATCGTAAGGCAGTGGAAGGCCTCGACCTGTCACAGCGCCTTTCGGTGGAAGAAGCCGTGGAAAAATCCCTCGGCGCGTCTTTCGCCAAATTTGATGAAACTGTGGACGTGGCGATCAGCCTCGGCGTAGATCCCAAGTATTCCGACCAGATGGTGCGCGGCGCCGTTTCCTTGCCTCATGGGCTTGGAAAGACCGTTCGCGTTGCTGTGTTCTGCAAGGGTGAAAAGGAAGCCGAAGCCAGAGCCGCAGGTGCCGACTTTGCCGGTGCTGAAGAACTTGTCGCAAAGGTGAAAGAAGGGTGGCTCGAATTTGACGCCGCCGTTGCCACCCCCGATGTCATGGCTCTTGTGGGTCAGATCGGGCGCGTGCTTGGCCCGCGTGGGCTTATGCCCAACGCCAAGACCGGCACCGTGACCTTTGACGTGACGCAGGCCGTCACCGAACTCAAGGCCGGACGTGTTGATTTTCGCGTTGACAAGGCCGGTGTTCTGCACGCTCCTCTTGGCAAGGTTTCTTTTGGATCTGAAAAGGTCCTCGGCAACCTGAAAGCTCTTGTGGATGCGGTCAACCGCCTGAAGCCCTCGGCCGCCAAGGGCACCTACATGAAAAGTATGGCTGTCTCTACCACGATGGGCCCCGGCTTCAGAATGGATATGGGACTCGTCAAAAAGTTCATCGAAGGGTAACCTTCGGGAATCAAGACGGCCCGTTCTGCGGGCCGTTTTTGGCAATGGATTGGGAATTCGAGTCGAAGAAGGCAGGCGGGGCAACCCTTAAACATCCTGCTCAGACAGAATCTTTGGCTCGGCTTTCCACTAGGGGATCTCCAAAAGGCGATCCCGGACAACCCCCGAACGTGAGGAGTATCACGTGAAAAGGTCTGAAAAAGCCGCACTTATTGAGCAGATTCGGAACAGATCCGAACGCGCTTCCATTGCGGTTGTCACAGATTTCAAGGGTATGTCGGTGGAAGAGCTGACTGGGCTTAGAGTGAAACTGCGTCAAGCAGGCGGCGAGTATCTTGTCGTTAAAAACACTCTGGCACGGATTGCCTTCACCGACGGTGCGCACGGTTCTATTAAAGACGGCTTTAAAGAAAACTGTGGCGTTGCTCTTGGTTTTGACGACCCAGTGGCATTGGCAAAGGCGGTGAACGAGTTTGCCGGTACAAGCAAAC
>JAVVPW010000055.1:0-11028 GCA_036655575.1 Bilophila sp. | reverse complement strand
CAATGTTAAAATGCTCTAAGGGTAATCTCAGCGTACCCGCGTGCGACATGAGGCCACCCCTTGAGACATCACGCCGGGTCAAGGGGGCGCTTGCCCCCTTGCAGGTGCAGGGCAGCGCCCTGCCCGCCGGAGGCATCCCCTCTGCCTCTGCCCCTGCCCCTGCCTCTGCCCCGGCCCCGGCGCTACGAGCGGATGACCTGTTCTTGTTTGATAACAGCTTCGGCCTTGATTCGGTCGAGTAATTCAGCGAAAGTGGCCTTGACGTGTTCGCGGATGTCACCGGCTACCACAAGGAAGAGCACGTCATCTCCGGGCATGAGTTCACCTTCTGCTGATTCGGCAAAGGCACAAAAGATGCCGGGTTGCTGTTCCATTTCACGACAGATAGCGTCCATCCGCGCTCTGTCCGGGGTGACGCGAATGGAGGTCACAGTGGCGTGATCTGCGCGAGACCACCCGCGCACCACACCGTTATGAACCAGAACCATGCCCACGTTTTCGGCAAAACCGGGACGTTTTTTGAGTTCTGCCAGCGTTTTTGTGGTATCCATGCTTTCTCCCAGAAAATAGTTTGTATACGGACGTTGTGCCCTTCGCATGTTTCTTGCGAGCAAGACACCGTCACGGGGTTTTGTCATGCCTTTGATTTCCGAGCTGCTCCAGCGTCTGCCTATGGTCAAGGATGTCCACATGAGTTCTGCGGGACTCGCCTTGTGGATCTGCTGGGAAGGCGACCTTGACGCTTCCGTCAACCAGACTCTGCAAGATTACGGCGGCCTGAGTGTGGTTACAGGGCGCGATCAATCCCTGTGGTATTTCTTTTCTTCAGACGTTTTTCTTGCCCTTGCACGGCTTGCGGTCTGGGCTAAATTCAACCCGCTTCCCGTCTCAGTGGAAGTCATCCCGGCGCGCTTGCTCCTCAGTGTACGCCGCGAGATGTCCATTGCTATCGACAGTGCGCTTTCCAATCAAGAAATCGTGGTGCCGCAGACCTTGCAAATCTGGGTACACCCCAAAACCCGCGAACAAGCCGGCACCATGCCCGGCATCACCTTTGTCGCCGGAACCCAGCTCAAGGGCATGGCGTCACAAGGCTGGGAACATCTGGAAGCAGACGCACGCCTCCCTTATTCATCATCCCAAGGATGGTACGCGCTCTTGCGTCCCCTTGGCAACCCGCTGGACAAGCGCTTCCAGACCTGCTGGCGGTTCATGTATGCGGGCATTGAAGAGCTGATTCAGCGCCACAAGCTCAAGTTCAATCTGCACGACAACTTTGTCATGATGCCGCTTGAAAACCTTCGCCTGCTCAGAACATGGATGCGCGACCTGCTCCAGTATCTTGCCAGCACCAAGGGGCAACCTGATTACTGGCCTTGCGTCTGTGTCCTCATCGACCGCCGAGGGTTGAATTTCAACAACGAGCTTCCGCAGAAAGTGGGCATCAAATGGGGCAACCTCATGCCGGACTTTCCGTACATGAGCTACCGCAACGCCTTTCTGCTCGGCGAAGGCTTTCAGATCACCGACCTGCATTTTTCCAGTGCGCATTCGTCAATGGATAGCTGGTGTACCGTTGCCATTGGTGAAGGGCAGTTGCAGACTGCGGGTTCCATCCCCATTCTGGTGGCGGGGCAACTCATCCTTGGTGACAAAGCAGGGTGTTTCTATTGCGGCGCGAGGAGCCACGACTCCGTAGACTGCCCGACAAAACGCATGAAACTTGTCTCTGGAGATGTGTGGAAAGAGTTTGGTACCTTTCCGCTCGATTCCATCAACGAAGGCTTCCGCATCATTGAAAAGACGCTGGAAAAAAACGGTCTGGCGGGCTATGCCGACCTTATGGACGACCTGACCTTGCAAGGTCGTCTGATGCGAACGATTTTTGAAATAGATCTCCCCCTGCAACTGCGCATCATTGAACGCCTCTGGCAGACTTCTGGCCGCGAATTTCCTTCAGGCGCTGCGGAACTGGAACTTGCCGCGTCTGACACCCTTGCTAAAGATGACAGCCCAGCCTGGGGGCTACTGGAACGCCTTTCAAAACTCCGGGCGCCAGACCTGCCCGCGTTTGAAAAAGATGTGCTGGCGCTTGTCGCCCGCACCCCGCGTGACCACCGCTTGCGGGCGTTGCTGGGCTTTTCTGCTATGGAACGAGGCGACCTTGCCAAAGCGCAGACCTGCTGGAGAGAGGCTGAATCCCTTGCCAGCTCCAGCCTCTATCAAGCGTGGTACATGCTGCTCCTCGGACGGCTTCTGGAGATGCAGGGACGCCCTTCTGAGGCCTCGGACATGTATCAGGGGGTGTTGCGCCTGTGCCCGCAGTGGCAGACCGTGGAATACCGGCAGGTTGTCTGTCGGGTCAAGATGGGCTTTACCGAGCAGATTCAGCCGCGCATCCATCAGATGGTGGAACAAGACCCGACCGTGTTCAACCGCTTCCTCATTGACCCGGAACTGGAACGCGGGCATCTGCTCATCCTCACCTCGCTCTATCCCTACTGGGCAGACAGCAAACGGCAGGCAGAAGATGAAAAAGTACGCATTGATGAGCTATTAAAGCAAGTGGACGACTGGTTTCCTCCAGAGCACCTTGTCGCTCGAAAAATCCGTCAACGTCTTGTCAGTCTTGCCGAACAGATTTCCATTGCCAACTATTTGGCTTTTCTGAGTGTCGTGCGCACCCGTCCGAGCATCGAGAAGGATCTGACCTCGCAAATTCAGCAGGAAATTGAGGATCTCAAGGGGCGATTCAAAAATTATCTGTCTATTCTGGAGATTGTACGCGACGAGGCGGCATGGTTTCCCTTTCCGCGGGTGCTGGTGGAATTCAACCGAGATTTCAACGAATGCGCGGGCATCATCAACTGGGCGTTTGGTTCAAACTTCCACGAATCGGAATCCTTCAAGCGTGCGCAAGGCTATGTGCCCACGATTGTGGATCTGCTTTCCAAGCTCGAAAAACGTCTCAAATTTCTGCGTGTGGTGCGTGATTCTACCCTGTTTGTGCTCATTCTTGGACGGACATTTTTCTGGGTGGAAGTGGCGGGGCTTGTTTTGTGTATCATCGGCGTGCCCACCATTGCGGTCTTTGGAAATGATTTCGGCATGGGGTGGCTCAAGACGTTGATTCGCAACAATCACTGGGAATTGCAGAAAGTTTTACTCGCTATTCTCAGCGTCATGGCACTTGGGATCTCTGCCTTGCGGACAACGCTTGTGTTTGAAAAACGGCGCGACCAGCTCGTGTCAGACGCCCGTGCGCAACGCGAGGAGATGCAGCGTCTGCGCCTTGAGCGCGTGAAGGAAACGGTACGGCTCAAGGAAGAACGCGGACACAAGACGCAGATACACCAGCCCTTTGGCGGCACCGCCAGCGTTGCTTCCGCGCCACCAGAAAAATTGACTCTGAAGAAAGAGGAAAAAAAAGAGGAAGAGTAAAAAAAGGAAGGGAACTTTCTTCAGAAAATTCCCTTCCCTCGGATTCTAGAGCAGATTACTTTGGAAACGCGGCTCGTTACTTTGCGTAGCCTACAGCGCGGCGTTCGCGGATGACAGTGACACGGATCTGACCGGGATAGGTGAGGTTTTCCTCAATCTTTCCGGTGATACCCTTGCAGAGCATGTAGGTCTGGTCGTCGTCCACATTGTCCGAATTAACCATAACCCGAATCTCGCGCCCAGCCTGAATCGCATACGCCTTGGAAACACCCTCAAACTCTGTAGCGATGTTTTCAAGGTCTTCCAACCGCTTGACATAACTTTCAAGCAGTTCCTTACGCGCACCGGGACGCGCACCCGAAAGCGAATCCGCAGCCTGCACCAGCACAGCCAGTGCGGTTTCAGGGCGCTGATCCTCGTGGTGGGCAGCAATGGCGTGGAGGATGTCCTTGCTTTCGTTGTATTTCTTGGCGAGATCCGCCCCAATGAGCGCGTGTGGCCCTTCCACTTCGTGGTCAACGGCCTTGCCAAGGTCGTGCAACAGTCCGGCACGCTTGGCTTTCTTGATGTCCATGCCAAGCTCCGCAGCCATCATGCCGCACAGGGCGGACACTTCGAGCGAGTGCTGTAGCACGTTCTGGGTGAAGCTCGTCCGGTAGCGCAGTTGCCCCAGATACCGCACCAGTTCAGGGTGGATGCCGTGGACACCCGCGTCAAACGTGGCCTGTTCGCCGACTTCGCGGATCTGGACTTCAAGCTCCTGTTCGCACTTGTGGACAACATCTTCAATGCGTGCCGGGTGGATGCGTCCGTCCTGAATGAGCCGCTCCAGAGCCATTTTCGCAACCTGACGGCGCAAGGGGCTGTAGGCGGACAAGATGACCGTTTCCGGGGTGTCGTCGATGATAAGATCAACACCCGTAGCAGCTTCGAGCGCGCGGATGTTGCGCCCTTCCCGACCGATGATCCGGCCTTTCATGTCTTCGCTTGGCAAAGTGACAGCGGTGACGGTATGCTCACCCACATAATCCCCAGCGTAACGCTGAATGGAGCTGGCGATGATTTCCTTGGCCTTGCGATCGGCGGTTTCGCGGGCTTCAGCCTCAATAAGACGCATCATTCTAGCCGCTTCATGGCGGGTACGGGATTCGATTTCAGCAAACAGACGCTGGCGGGCTTCTTCAGCGGTCAGGCCAGAAACTTCTTGCAGCCGGCGTTCTTGTTCCTCAATATGTTCGGTCAGACTTCCCTCAAGTTCGGAAAGTTTACGTTCCTTTTTAGTCAGCTCTTTTTCCGCGCTGAGGATCTCGTGTTCCTTTTCCGTGGCTTTTTCGAGCTTTTCTTCAAGGCGTTCGCCTTGTTCTTGCAATCTTCGGTCTTTTGCCTTGAGTTCGCGCTCGCGTTCCTTGAACTCGTGTTCAAGCTCACGCTTCTGATTGAACAATTCATCCTGACCTTGCAGCAGGATTTCTTTCTTCTGCGCTTGCGCTTCTTTACGGGATTCCTCAACAATACGGGTAGCCAGTTCTCCGGCATCCCCAATGCGCTTTGAATTCAGATGCTTGTTGATAAAAAAACCTGCGCCACAGCCAAAAAACAAGGCTATGAAAGCGCAGATAGTAGTAAAAAGTTCCATAACTCCCCTCCCTTTATGTTGTCGGGCGTCCGCCCGATTGCGCAACGCGACGCAAGCCATTGCTGGCGGCATCGTCCAGACATGAGGGAGGACGTTCTGATGAGAGGAATGATGCGACAACGTGACTCGCGCACGGTTTAAAAACGCGAATCCGGCCTGTTGCGGGCCTGAAAACAGCTTGCGCGACGAACTTTGACGCGCTGTTCACTGGAAGGAAGGCTTGAGGTCAGCTTTTCTGTGGAACACGACATTCCATAGAAAAACCTGTCGAAAAAAGGTTCTTTTTCGACACCCCATGCCCTTGTGCGGCTGCCCCATGCGCATCAGACTTCTGCCCACCTTGAGAACGAAACGCTCTTGAGAGCTTTTTGTTCCTTTCGTGTTCAAAAGACTCGTGCCACGCAAAACGACTGTGCGCCGCAAAGATTTTTCGCCCGCAAGAAAAGACGTTCGCGTTGTTTTCGCCAGACTGACAAAGACACCAATCCCCGCGAAACAGACGGACAGTATGCCAAATCCTTGCTCTTTCCAGAGAGAGATGACCCCGGAACGCCGTGTCAGATACCAGTGCAAAACCTGGTTACCCAGGGGGGAACCCGGGCCGAATTTTTAGGCTTCCCAGACAGGCCGGGCATGCACACCAATCCAGCGCACTGGCTCCCAATTCGTATACTTGTGAGGTCAGCACCAATAGTCAGATCACGAACGCTCCAGGGAACACGTTCACAACTCAAGCTGTTTCCTCTATAATCTTCAGCAGGTTGGCGATGCGGCTTTCCACAAGTTCAATCTGCTGCTGTGACTGCAACAAGTCGTCTGCAACTCCCAAAACCAGAAGTGTCAGCAGTTGTTCTCTGCCAAACTGTCCTCCGTGGTTTTTCAATCTCTGGTACTGCTCCTCCACAAAGGCTAGGGCTTGCTCTATTCGAGCTGGTTCCGCCTGTGCCCGGAAGGAAATGTCCACTCCAAGGACATTGAGCTGAAAGCTGTGCATACTTTCTATCACGAGGTTACGCTTCGGTCGTATACTCGCGTATGGTCGCGAGCAACGTGTCGATGCGCCCGTTTATCTCTTCCTTTGTACGCTTTTCTTGTTCTAGCGCCTCATTGAGAGCACGATTTTCTTCACGCAGCTCCGCTAGTCCGAGGGCTGTCTCTTGCAAGGTTCGATTCTCCTCACGGAGGCTGTCGATTTGTCCGAGAAGCTCGACCACGCGGTTTTCCAGTTGATCAAAAAGTTCCATGCGAAGACTCTACTCTTTTTGCCCTATCATGGCAAGATTGAGGGTGAGAGAAATGATTCGGGTTCTTGTTTTTTTAAAGGCTCATGAGCCTGAATAAACGGAACGACAGGGATTTCCCTGTACTTCCTTCATACCGAAATAATCGACTGTCAGCAAGCCACAAACCAGAAGATTCGCTGTTTCGTGCAGATTACGTCCGTTTTTTCCTGCGCAACGCCAGCGCTTCCGGCAAAAACACGCGGGCAAGTCCCACATAGGGGAGCGCAAACGCCACCGCTCCAACTCCTAGCGTCACCGCATGGAGGAGTGCCGGGTGGAGCAACGCACAAAGCGCGGGGAAAAGCGTTGGCAACGCAAGCGGCAACTCGCGCACCGTCAAAAGCGCGAGTGCGGTACCGGGGAGCGCAAGGAGCAGGGTCTTGCCAATGAGCTTTGTCAGTCCCGCAAACGCGCCGCCGCCGTGCTTGCGCCGCCAGACAAGGGACAGCGCCAGCGTATAGACAAACAGGCAGACTGTTGTCAACAAGGCCACCCCCAGCGCCCCCCAGAGCCGCACCGCAAGCGGATAGACAGGCAAGGCGGCAAGTGTCGCCAACGTCCCGACCAGCGCCGGCGTCAGCGTGTTTTGTCGAGCGTAGAAGGCTCGACCAATCACCTGCTGCACCACCCAAAACGGCACGGAAAGCAACAGCACCTGAAGCAACGGCGTTGCCAACAACGTCTGTTGTGCGGAAAATCGACCGCCTTCAAACAAAAATCCCAAAGTCGGCAAGGCCACCGCCAGCATGTAGGCTGTGAGCGGCAACACCACCAGCAGACTCCCACGCAACGCCGTGTGCAAGGTGGTGTCAAAGCCCTCGCTATCGCCTCTAGCAGCAAGCGCCGCCAGAAACGGGAACGAGGCCACCCCAGCGGCTTGCGCCACCACGCCCACCGGGACAAGCATGATGCGGCGGGCGTAACTGAGCAGACTGACCGCACCTTCACCCGCCATTGACCCAAAAATACGCACAAACTGCTCATCAAGCACAACCACAGACAGCCCCAGCATGAGCGGCAACGCCAGCAGCAAGAGGCGCTTTAACAACGGATGGCGCAAGGCCATGCGCACATGCAACCCGCCCCCCGCCAGACACGCCGCCCCGTTTCCGCCGCTCGCCGCCAGTACCGGAAGCAGAAACGAACCCAGCGCCGCGCCGACAAGCACGCCCCAGCAAAAGCCCTCCATGCCGCGTCCTGCCAGCAACAGGCCGCCTGCGATGATGCAACCATTGTAGATCAACGGCGTCAAGGCCGGCGCGAGAAATTGCTTACGGATATACAGCAGGGCGGAAACGCAGGCACCGGGCAAAAAAAAGACCTGCGCCGGAAGGATGATCCGCAAAAAGGAGGCCAGCCGGGTTTGCTCGGTCGGGGTAAAGCCAGGCCCAACCAGCCGCGCCAGTTCGGGTGCAAAAAACCACGCCAGCGCCGTCAAGGCACCGATACCAAGGCTTGCCCACCAGAACACGGCGGAAAAAAAGCGCCAGCCGTCTGCCTCATCTTCTGCAAACCGGCTGGAGAGCAGAGGGATAAGCGTGATGGAAATATAGCCACCCGCAAGCAGGTGATTGAGGAAGTCCGGCACCACAAAGGCCGCGAAATAAATGTCGGATTCCGCGCCCGCCCCAAACTGCCACGAAACCACCTTGTCCCGCACCAGCCCCATGAGGCGAGAGACAAAAACACTCCCCGCCATAATCAGAGCCGCAAACCCCATCTTCTGTGTTGCTGTCAGTTTCATGACGTCACTTTGGTTGCGCCGATTTTTTCATACTCTTCCTCTCAATCCAGTTCCCATGTGCATACAATGCCGCCTTCCTCTGCGGTGCTCCGCAAAGGGACGGCCTGTTTTTCCAGTGTTTCCCGGACGCGCCACGAGGGCAGACGGTAGGAATTGAAGGTTCCAGCGCTTGCCAGAGCCAGCCGAGGTTGCACCGCCTTGTACAGCGCAGGCACCATACTCCCAGCAGAACCGTGGTGCGGCACGATGAGCACCTCACTCTGAAGCTCCACCCCCCGCCGCAACAAAGCTCGGATGTACGGCGCTTCAGCGTCTCCGGGAAAGAGCGCCAGACCACGGCCTTTGTACACCAGCCGAAAAATCAGCCCGTTGTTGGCACGCGGCACTTCCCCCGGCACTGGCGCAAGCACTTGAAGCACCAGCTCCCGCACCTCGCTTGCGGTGTCGTCGCGCCAGAGGATGAGGCGATCGCCTGCGTGCAACGTATGCCGGGGAATCGTCTGTTGTGCAAGAACAGAAACAAGCGCTTGCGCCAACGGCTTGGGGGGATCTGGTGGCGCGTCGATACCGGGAAGGAGTGCCGTAAACGCCCCTTCAATCTCAAACTGCTCACCGATAAACAACAAGCCTCGGACATGATCCTGATCGGGGTGACTGAGCGCGATCCAGTCCAGACGCGGTTCACGGTTTGCGGTCAGAATCGGAGACACAATGTCGCGCCCACTGTCAAAATTCTTTGAAAAAAACCCGCCACCGTCGATGAGCGCCCGTGCGGTGCGAGTCTCACCCGCCTGTCTGCTCCATCCTTGCGGGCTATCCATCAGAGTGTCTGCCGGACAGAGGGGTGGTGTCGATGCGGCCTGACGTTCAAGAACATACCCAGAGGCGAAAACCCGTGGCCATTCCAGCAACAAAGCCTGCCCCTGCCCGACATCAAGCATCCGTAGCGTGACGCGCTGCGTTGTTTCGCCGCTAAAGCGCAACAGCGAACCCGTGAGAAGCAACAAGATGCCGCCAGCAAACAGCCGCTTTGCCGCACGGGGAACACACAGCTTCCCTTCGTTGACGCGCCCCACAAGCATGGCCGCCGCCACAAGGACAGCGCCAAATCCCAATATCCCTGTCCAGTGCGGTCGCAAACCCCAGACGGCGCTCATGCCAGCCTCACGCTGAAGCCAGCAAAGGCCGTGCAACAACCAGTCGCACGGCACCGCCGCCAGCGTGAGCAACGCGCCCCCCAGCGCAGACCAGCCCACCGCAACCCCGATCAACCCCAGAAACGCCAACGGCAACACCATAAATCCCAGCACCGGCAACCAGAGGAGGTTGGTGGGAAACCACAAGGTTGTGCTTCCAAACAGTGCCATCGTCAACGGCAAGGTCGCCAGTTGTGCCGCAAGTGAACACCCCAGCGTCAGCCACAAAAAGCGGACACAGCGGCTTCCTGCCTCTTGTTTCAGCGTTATTTCGTTGCGCATCCGGCTCAGGGGTGAAAATGACAGCGGGCCGTCATGCCAGAGGCGCCGCAACAACGGCGAGGCCAGCGCAAGCCCGGCAACCGCCGTAAAAGAAAGCTGTACGCCAATGTCGTAGACGCACAGCGGATCAAAAAACACCATGCAGGTCAACGCAACCAGCAGGGCATCTGGAAACGCCAGCGTAGACAGCCTGTTGGAAGAAGAAACCGCACGGCCTCGGAGCGCACAAAAAAGCCGAGAAAACAATCCCCCGGACACCCCGCAAAACAGACACCAGACCACCAGCATGATTACGGCGCGTACCAGAGAAGGCGGTGCGTTGCCCAGCCACAGATACCCAATTGCAAGCGGCACTGACAAGAGCGCCAGCAGGCCGGACGCCGGAACGTGCAAAAACACCCCCGGAACGAGCAGCCCTATGCCCGCAACCAGCGCCAGTGCGCCGAGTCCCACCACCGTCAGGTGTTGCCCGGAAAGCGCCAGACTGTGGGCTAGTCCTGCGGCTTTGATTCGATCCACATCCGCAGTGACAAGATAAAACCGATCCCCAAACAGCAGCGCGGGGATCACGCCGCCCCCAGCTCCGACACTGTGCTGTGCGCTGACACGCCCCTCCAGCCCCAGCGCGTCTGTCACCGCCTGCCGGAGTTTTTCGCGCAACGCCGCAGGCCATGACGGTTCGCCGGAAACGAGCAGTTCCGCCGTATCTTCTTTGCTCCAGCTCTGAAAAAAAAGTCCCTTGCGCGCCCAGTAGTCTTCAAAACTGTTCGTCTCAGCGTTACGAAACCCGCGAATCGGACGGATCTTCAAGAGCGCACTGACCCGTTGCCCCACAATCGGACGCAACGCACCGGCTGGCATCTCCCATGTCCAGTTCACATCGCCCGGCAACAGAGCGCTGTTGTCCTCCGCGACAGGACGAACCGCGTGCAGACGCAGACGCAAGCGCCTGTTCGGCAAGCCCTCGACCCGCACAACTTCGCCCGTCACCCGCACAGCCTTGTGGGTTTCGAGGCTTTCTGTGAACCACGGCGGCACAACCATCGCTTGCTGGGCGGGTGGCGCGCCCATCCACCAGCCCGCGCCAAAACACAGCCCCAGCAGAACCAGACGCGCAAACTTCCAGCTTCGGCTATCCGCCAGACACAGCAACGCCAAGGCTGTCAGCGCCATGACAGGGGCGTTCGCCCCCACAATTCCAGCCACCAGCGCCAGACTTCCCGTCTGCCAGAACAGCAATGGTTGCAGCGGAAAAAACTGAAGTGAGGGGTTTTGCATCCATCCGCCACAGAGCCTTTTTCACTCTAAAAACGCTCTAGCGCAGACTTTCAGGAAGTCGCGTTGTGCGTCCGTGTGGTGCTCGTTTCGCAAACACGCCGGGTCAAGGGGCGGCTCGCCCCTTGCAGGATGCAAGGGCAGCGCCCTTGCTGGGGTGCAGGGGCAACG
>JAVVPW010000054.1:0-11158 GCA_036655575.1 Bilophila sp. | reverse complement strand
GAAATAATAGCCATAAACCCGATTGTATCCCAGCTTGAGCTTGGTAAGTCCTGACGTCTGTTGTTCGTGCTCAAACAGCGCTTTGACCCGACTTTCGCCGTGCTCCACCAGATCCAGCAGTTCATCCAGTTCGGCGTTGTAGCCCGGCTTGAACAGGCCACCTTCGGTGATGAACTGCGGTGGATCATCGGCAAGAGCCGTGGCAAGCGTTGCCGCGTGTTCTGTCAGATTGTCCCACTGTTTCATGACGCTTGAGAGCGCCACAGGGAGCGTCTCGGTCTCGTCTGCGGTGGCATAGGTGCCGGAAAGCGGCTGTTGCACCAGCGTGGCTGCCACCGGCGGCAGGGCTGTCAGACTTTGGCGCAAGGACAGCATGTCACGGGGCGATGTCCGGTTCAGGGCGATGCGGGTGGACAGACGTTCGAGATCGTAGACCGCAGACAAGGCCGCACGCAGTGCCGTGCGTTTGTCTGGATTTTGTACAAACCACGCCACGGCGTCTTGTGTTTGTACGATGGGGTCTGGTTCGCGCCACGGATTGCGCAAGCGTTCCTCAAGCAGGCGCCCCCCCATGGGCGTTTGTGTACTGTCTACTACCTGCCGGAGGGTGCCTGTGCCCTTGCGACCGTCAAGACGGCGAAAAAGTTCAAGATTGCGCTCTGTCACCTCGTCAATGAGCAGGTAGCGTCCCAGATCGAGCGGCACAAAGGGCGTAAGGTGGCGGGTATCTTGCATCTGCGTCTGTTCGAGATAGACGAGCAACGCGCCGCAGGCTTGCGTCAGTTCCTTGCGCTGCTCAAGGCCAAGCGCGCCAAGGTCTGCAACAGACTGCGCTGCAAGGATACGTTCGGCAGCACGTTTGGGGTCAAAATGACTGCGCAGCGAAACCCTGACGATCTGAATATCGGTCAGATGCAGCGAGGCAGGGGTGTCCATGGTTTCGGGTACAAGCAACTCGCGGGGGGCGATTTTTTGCGCCCACTGCCAGAGTTCGTGTGCCTTTTTGACCTGTATGCCCGACCAGAAGCCTGTCGAAACATCCACCCACGCGAACCCGCCGCCCTCTTCACCCCAGAACAGCGCACCGAGGAAGGTGTGCCCCTTGGGATCAAGATTACCATCGTCCACCACGGTTCCCGCCGTATAGACGTGGGTGACGGCGCGTTCTACAAGCCCTTTGGCTTCACGCGGGTCTTCTATCTGATCGCAAAAGGCCACTTTATAGCCTTTATTGACAAGCTGACTGACGTATCCTTCTGCGGCATGCCACGGCACACCGCACATGGGGATCGGAGATTTGGCATTGGGATTGCGTGAGGTGAGGGCTATTTGCAGTTCACGAGCGGCGACTTCAGCGTCCTCAAAAAACAATTCGTAAAAATCCCCCATTCGGTAGAAGAGCAGGGCGTCAGGATAGCCCTCCTTGATGCGGAGGTACTGCTCAAACATGGGGGTGAGGCGGGGCGTCTGGCTCATAGGCTCACAACAACGCCCACGCCAGCCCCGGCAAGGAGGCGACGTGGGCGCTGCAAGGTTCAATATCAGGCTTGTGGTTCAAGCGCGGCAGGGACATTCTGAGAAGGAGCAGGCACTTCCTTGGCCTTGGCTTCCGCAGCGTCAAGTTTTTGCTGCACAAGTTCGGTGGCCTTGGTAGCCTTTTGCAGTTCCTTTTCCAGTCCGCGAGCGCGCATGTTGAGCATGGTCAGCTTGGCAGAAAGCGTGATTCTGTCCCACATGAGCATTCCGAGCACACAAAGCGCACCAAGCACAAAGCAGATGATGAGCAGCGTGTAGAACGGCAGCGGAGCCGATTCTAGCGGTGCCAGAATAAGCAGATCCAGTCTCAAAGGCATGGCCTGCGAAAACGATTGCTGATTCTGGACAAAAAACATCATGACCAGAAAGAACAGAATGACCAGCAGCAGCACTTTGATATAGCGCATAGACCTCTCCTCATGCGGGTTTGCCGGTGTGAAGCCGGGCGAAAAGGGGTTTGAGTTTCGTATATGAGGAAGCCAGATGTTCAGGGATGACCCTGGTTTCGCTCATTACGGCCATAAACGAAGAATCGCCATTCCAGCGAGGAACAAGATGAAAATGCAGGTGATCCCGGATTCCGGCACCAGCGGCCTCTCCCAGATTGAGACCAACGTTGATCCCCTGCGGGTTGAAGTGTTCCCGAAGAATGGCGGTGCAGCCTTTGAGAAGCTCCATGATTTCAAGGGATTCTTCCGCTGTCAGAAGCGGGAGATCCATGACATGGCGCAAGGGTGCCACCATGATGTGCCCGTTGTTGTATGGGTACTTGTTCATGATGACAAAGGCGAACCTGCCTCGATACAGCACAAGGCGTTCCTCGTCATGCGTGAGGTCATCCGGTGGCAGGCACAAGACGCAAGAGTCTGGCTTTGGCCCCAGAATGTATTCCATCCGCCAAGGCGCCCAGAGAGGTTGTGACATGTCCTTCTTTCCTCTGTTCTAGAGCAGATTATTTTTGAAACGTTGCTCGTTTCAAAAATTCATTTTGGGAAAAAACGTCGTTTTTCCCAAAATCCACGCCGCGTTGCAGCGGCTGCCACTTTCGTGTCAGCAGAGCCTTTGAACATTTTCAATGATAAAATGCTCTAAAGTTCTTTTCTTCTTTTACACAGCAAGGCCGTCCCCGGCAAGGCCTTCTTTTCATCCTTTTACGCCGCAAAGCGTCTCGTATTCCGGGGGGAGATTGGCGATCAGTTTTTGTGCCAGTGCCAGTTGCTGCTCACGAGTGGGGGTCAGGCCATCGAGTTTGGCAGCGAGCACTTCGCGCATGACAAAGCCATAGCCGGGGCCGGGGAGGAGTCCCAAGTTGCGGATGTCGTTCCCGGAGATGTCTGGCTTGATCTGGCGCCATTTGTAGATGTACTGGGAAACGCTTCGGCTGGTTTCGTCCCCGGAAGAGCGCGCCATGAGGTAGAGCGCACCGTCGAGCGACAGGGGCGCAAGCAGGGTACACAGGCGACTCACCGGGCCGCTGTTTTCCAGTTGCCCAGCGATGTGTTCTGGACTTGACGCGGCCTCAGGGTGTTCTTTTTCGCGGCGCTTCTTGCCCTCCCGACTCCAGCTTATGATGGCTGGCAGGGTGACACGCACGTTTTCCCGGAGTGTTAAGAGGCTGTCCCGAAGGCCGGGAAGCAAGCCAAGGCGCTCAAATATTTCTGCGGTGGCGGCGGTTGGAACCGCGCTACACAGTGCCAGAAGATAGAGCGTCTCAAGGTTTGGTGTTTCTTTGAAATAGAGCAGACGGTACCAGTCAAGGACTTCACGCAACGAGCCGAGGAGTTCGGTTTTTTCCGGTGTCAGCGCCAGATCGGGATGAATGGCGGCAAGGACACCCAATTCATTCAGGCGCACAAGGCACGATTGCGGTTCGTCTTCCCGGAAGATGAGGTGCAGCTCGTGCAGGATTCGCGCCCCGGAGAGTTTTCCAACCAGACTCAGCGACAGGGCGTTCTTGATGAGCTTTGCCCCTTGCGCACAGATACGGAATCCGTAGCGTTGTTCAAAGCGCACCCCACGGATGATCCGGGTGGGATCTTCAACAAAGCTCAGGGCGTGGATGATGCGGATGGTCTTGCGCTGGATGTCGTTTTGTCCGCCGAAGAAATCCACAAGGTTGCCGAAACGTGCCTTGTTGAGGCGTAAGGCCATAGCGTTGATGGTGAAATCGCGGCGGAAGAGATCCATCTTGATGGAAGAAAGCTCCACGGTGGGGAGAGCCGCAGGGTATTTGTAGTATTCAAGCCGCGCTGTTGCCACGTCAAGCCGCTGTTCCTTGCCTGTTTCATCCGTATAGATGATGAGTGCGGTCATGAACGCCCGGTGTTCGCGTACCCGACCGCCCAGTTCAAGGGAAAGGGCGCGGGCAAAGGCGATGCCGTCGCCTTCCACCACCAGATCCACGTCGTCAAACTCTGTAACAGGGCGGCTCAAGATGATGTCGCGCACAAAGCCCCCCACCGCGTACACGTCCACGCCTCGCTTGTCTCCCAGATCTCCGGCACGGCGCAGCAGGTCGAGCATGGGGTTTGGGAGGCGGGTTGTGAGGAGCTTGGCCAGATTGCGTTCTCTGGTGCTGGCGTTGCGGGGAATAGCGACTCCGGCTGGATCTTCCACAAACATGTTGATGAGATCCGTGCGCGTGACCACACCGATGACTTCGTTTTTTTCCACCACAGGCACAAGGCGCTGGTGTGCGCCAACGATGATCTTCATGAGCCGTTGCAGACTGGTGTCTGGTTGCACGGTCAGGATGGTGCGCTGCATGTATTCGGCTACGGGAATGTCGCCAAGGTCGTGGGCGATGGCTCTTGATGCGGTTTGCGCTTCGATATAGCCCACACAGTGGCGCGTCCCTGCCCGAAAGACCGGCGCGGCCTTGAGTCCGTAGCGGGTCATGACGGTTTCTGCACTGCGCAGAGACTGCTGTTCCTCAAGCCCGACGGCGGGGGCGGACATGAGGTCGTGTGCCCGCTTGAAGGGATGGACTTGCGCGTAAAGATGCTGAAAAATGTCGTCTTTAAGCTCAGGCACAGGCGTACCCTTGACTGAAGCGGAGGCCGCAAAACGGTGTCCGCCGCCGCCGAGGGCTTCGCAGATCTTGCCCACGTCAATGGCGTCTACCCGACTGCGTGCCACCACCTGCACCTTGTCTTCCATGTCAGCCAGCGCGAACAAGACATTGCAGGCTTCCATTTCCATAAATTTTTGCGCGAGATAGGCGAAGTCTCCGAGGAAGCTGTCAAGAGTCACTTCTGCCAGAATGACGCTGTATGTCCCCACTTCGTGCAGGGTAGCAGACTCAATGAGCGCGTTGAGTACCTTGATATGGATGCTGGTCATGCCCGTCTGGTGCAGATCGGCAATGAAGGCCAGATCCATTCCGTAGGCGCGCAACCACCCAGCCGACTGAAAATCAGCGGGAGTTGTTGAGGTGTAGGTGAAGGCGCCTGTGTCGCCGTAGATGCCAAGTCCGAGAAAGGTTGCTTCCTGACAGGTGGGTTTGTAGCCTCTGACCTGCATTTCCTGACAGATGAGCGTGCAGGTGGAGCCTGTCCTGCCGATGCGTAAAAAATCCGCCCGGATCACTGTTACATCGTGCATCGTTGGAGAAGGGGGAGCGTGGAGCGTCAGCTTGTTGGGCGTCTCTGGGGTGTTGTCCGTTGCTGTAGTTTCGTTTGCCTCCGCTACCGCGTCTGGTGTTTTTTCTGGGGTGGGGTGGTGATCCCAGACGTGTACTTCCACATGCGGAAGATCCAGAAATTCTTGGATATGCGCCACTCGCGCTCGAATCTGCGTGTCCACCACGATGATCCGGCGCACTGAGGCGGGGTCTATTTCTTTGGGCGTGTTGAATTGATACAGGCAGGACGCTGTTTCGGTGAAAAACTGGTTCAGAGGCGCTTCCATACTGCCGGGAAAGATCATGGTGCTGTCAGGAAACAGCAGGGATATTCCGATCATGGAAGACAAGCCGTCCCAATCCGCATTGCTGTGGCAGGTGATGATGGTTGGCGCAGAAATCAGGGTTGGCTTCATGAACAGACGCTCTCCGGTGTTAGGAGCTGGTTTTGTACACAAAAAAGGCCTCAATCAACTTTGAGAACGCGGATGGAAGGCGTGGTGGATCTGGTGGAGGCGACCGGACTGGACATGGGTGTACCATTCCGTCGCGCTCATGTCCGCGTGTCCTAGCAACAGTTGCACAGAGCGCAGATCCGCGCCGCCTTCAAGCAGGTGCGTTGCAAAGGAATGGCGGAAGGTGTGGGGTGAGATGGGCTTGCGGATACCCGCCATGAGCGCGTAGCGTTTGACCAGCTTCCAGACGCCCTGGCGCGTCAGTCCTTTGCCGGAACGGTTCAAAAACACCTGCTTCCCGACAGGATGAAACGCCGGGCGGGTATCGCGCAGATAGGCTGTCAGTCGGGCAATGGCGGCATTGTGCAAGGGAACATAGCGCTCTTTGCTGCCTTTGCCAAACACGCGCACCACCCCGCGTTGCAGATCCAGATCAAGCGGCTGCAATCCGATGAGTTCGGAAACGCGCATCCCTGCGGCGTAGAGCAGTTCAAGCATGGTTCTGTCGCGCTGCCCAAGCAAGGTTGTGGCGTCCGGGGTGTCGAGCAGGGTGAACATCTCCTGTTGTGAGAGCACATCCGGGAGCAGAGAGGGGAGCTTGGGGCTGTCCACCAGCGCGGCGGGGTTGTTTGTGAGTTCGCCCTGTTCCACACACCACGCCAGAAAATTGCGCAACGAGGACAGGCGTCTGGCCAGCGTCCGGTTGACATCGCCCCGTTGCCTGAGCCACGCTATGAACAGCATGATTGTTTCGTCGTCCAGTCGATCCAGTGGGGTGTGCAGCTCTTCCAGAAAATCGCGCAGCGCGTCCAGATCCTGTCCGTAGGCGGCTACGGTATTGCGTGAAAGCCCCCGTTCGGCTATGAGTCCATCAAGCCACGTCCACGCCATGTGTGCGGGGAAAAGAGGGGTATCCTCCTTTGAGGGTGACCCGGCAGGGTTTGACACCGATTCGTTTCGGTGGGGGGAGAGTGCGCTCATGGTTCGCACTCTATACCAGCGCGTCCCGATCTGCAAACGTGACCCCCCACGTTCTTAAAGTATCGAACAGGCAAGGTAGTGCTGTGCAACGACATAGAGCCATTATCAGTATGGGTTCCAATCTGGGTAATCCAGAGGAAAACCTTGCGCTTGCGCGTGAACGACTAAGGGATATGCCGGGGCTTGCGCTCACCGGTGCCTCGCCAGTGTATTTCACAGAGCCGCAGGATATGCGGGATCAGCCGTGGTTTGCCAATCAGGTACTGCGGATCACCTGCCCAGAGGACATGACAGCTACGGCTTTTTTAGCTATGCTTCTTGAGCTGGAAAACGCGATGGGGCGCAAGCGGGCGTACCTCCCGGAGTCTTCTGAGACAGCGGCTAAAAACGCGGTTCCCAGTCCGGCAGAGCGCTATGGGCCACGGGTTATTGATCTGGATCTGCTTTTTTTTGATGCGGAACAGCACGCGACCCCCCATCTGACGTTGCCGCATCCGCGTATTCTGGAACGGGCGTTTGTGCTTGTGCCGTTGCGCGATCTTGAACCGAATCTGATCCTCCCCGGCGGGCAGACGCCCGGAGAGGTGTTGCGTTCCCTCGCTCATGCCGTGGACGGGAACCGCATTCGCCAGTAACGGCACTTCTGGAGTGAATCCCATGTGGAAATGGTTGATCCTCGTGCTTGCGGGCTATGTCCTGTATCGCATGTTCATGAATGATCGGCAAAAAAAATCGGAAACCGCAAAAACGGAAAAAGAACACCTCGTTGCCACCGGGGACATGATTAAAGATCCCGTGTGCGGTTCCTACATCGACGCGGACAGCACCATCACTGTCCGTGACGGCGACACCGTACACCGCTTTTGTAGCTATGATTGCCGAGATGAATTTTTAAAGCGCGCCGGCAAACTCCCAGAAAAAACCTCCGAGGAGGAGGAATAACCCTGCACCTTTTGTGGAGGCGAACATGCGCGTCTTGTTGTCTCTGGGCTTTCTTGTGAGTGTGGTCTGGTTGCTGGCTAAGGCAAGAGACAAAGGCTGGCTCAATCTTGGGGATTGTCCTTGTTGTGGTCAGGGCAAACCGTGTTCCCGTCACGACAGACTCAAGCTCTAGAACAGTGTGATGCAAGGGGGAAGGGCGTTCTTCAGAATGGTTCCTTCCCCCTTGCTGTCTTTTCCTACCGCCACTTGCGCCTTGTCAGGCGTTCTTCGATGAGGAATTTTCCGGTGACGGAATGGGGGTCAGCCATGATGGCTTCTGGGGTTCCGGCGGCGACGATACGACCGCCGTTTTCACCCCCGCCGGGGCCTAAGTCAATCACATGATCGGAGGCCAGAATCACATCTGTGTTGTGCTCGATGACCACGACTGTTGCGCCAAGATCCACAAGGTGGTGCAAGACAGTGACGAGCTTGCCGACTTCGTGCATGTGCAGACCCGTGGTGGGTTCGTCAAGAATATAGACTGTGCCGGGCAGGGAACGCTTACCGAGTTCGCGTGAAATCTTGATGCGTTGCGCCTCACCGCCAGACAGGGTGGTCGCGGGTTGCCCCAATCGGATGTAGTCAAGCCCCACATCTTCAAGCACAGCAAGCCGACGTTCGAGCACGGGATAGGCGGAAAAGAACTGTCGGGCTTCACGCACGGGCATGTCCAGAACGTCCGAGATGTTTTTACCCCGGTACCGCACTTCAAGGGTTTCATGGTTGTAGCGCTTGCCTTGGCACACATCGCAGGTGACGTAGACATCGGGCAGAAAGTGCATCTCTACCCGCAGTTGCCCGTCACCACTGCACGCTTCACACCGCCCGCCCCGGACGTTGAAACTGAACCGTCCGGGCTGATAGCCGCGCTTTTTGGCGTCCGGTGTCATGGCAAAAATCTGGCGTATTTCATCAAATATCTTGGTGTAGGTCGCCGGATTGGAGCGCGGGGTGCGTCCGATGGGCGTCTGGTCAATGGAAACAATGCGCTCAATGGCTTCCACGCCTTCCATACCCGTGATGCTGCCGGGCTGATCTACCCGGATGCCTTGTGCAAGCGCGATGTGCTTGTAGAGGGTGTCAACCACCAGCGAACTCTTGCCCGAACCAGACACCCCTGTCACGCAGGTCAATGTACCCAGCGGGATGGAGCAGTCGATGTCCTTGAGGTTGTTGGTACTGACGCCGTGCAGGGTGAGCCAGCCCTGTGGTTCGCGGCGCTCGTCAGGCAGGGGGACAGTGAGATCGCCACGCATGTATTTGGCGGTGAGGGTGTCAGCGTGTTTGATGAGGTTTGCAAACGTGCCGTGAAACACCATATCCCCACCTTGCGCACCGGAACCGGGGCCAAGCTCAATGATGTCATCCGCCTCACGGATGGTGGCTTCATCGTGCTCGACAACAAGAACGGTGTTCCCGCGTCCTTGCAGACTGCGCAGGGTGGCGATGAGGCGCTCGTTGTCACGCGGGTGCAGACCGATGGAGGGTTCGTCAAGCACATAGGTCACGCCGACCAGACCAGAGCCGAGTTGCGAGGCCAGGCGGATGCGCTGCGCTTCGCCGCCGGACAAGGTGGTCATGGTGCGCCCAAGCGAGATGTAGTCCAGTCCCACATTGGTCATGAACGAAAGACGGTGGAGGAGTTCCTTGAGCAACGGCTCGGCAATGATGGCGTGTCGTCCGGTGAAATTGCGCTCGTGAAGCCAGCGCAAAGCGCGCTCTACAGGCAGAGAACAGAACTGATGGATGGTCAGATCGTCCACACGCACAGCCAGAGATTCAGGCCGCAGTCGCGCCCCGTGGCAGGTGGGGCAGGGCATACTCTGAAGATAGCGCGAAAGCAGATCCCGCCACATGTCGCCGTACTGCATCCCGCGTTCGAGCAGCGGAATGACGCCGGGCCAGCAGTCTTTGGGGATGTCGTTGTACGCGCCGTCATAGGCCTTGACCGGAACAGGCACGTCACCTTCGAGCACCACTGATCCCCCAAGGCGGTTGCGGCGCAGATTGCTCTTGGTCTTCACCACGCTATCTTCACCGTAGAACAGCGCGTGCAGGGCTTTTGGGGTGTAGGCAGACAGGGGGGTGGAGAGCGTGAAGCCCTGGCGGGTGCCAAGCTCTGTCAGGGGCGCTTCATAGCGGGCAAAGGTTTTGGGATTGGCCCACGGGAGCACTGCCTTGGTGTTGAGCGAAAGCCCCCGGTTGGGCGCTATCAGCATCGGCTCAAAATACTCCACCGTGCCAAGCCCCGCACAGCGCGGACAGGCACCTTGCGGACTGTTGAAGGAAAACAGTTGCGGACTGGGAGCGGGCAAGCTGAGATGGCAGGTCGGGCAGACCGATTCTGTGGCGTGGAGCGTGTCGCCGTGATCCTTGTCCCCCGCTCTGTCCGGCTCATGGACAATCAGCCGACCGTCACCGTAGCGCAACGCCAGCTCCACCGAATCCGCAAGCCTCCCCCGGAGGCCTTCTTTGATGACCAGTCGGTCGATCACCAGATCAAGGGTGTGCTTCTTGTTCTTGTCGAGTGCGGGGATGTCGTCGAGAGCGTACATCTCTCCGTTGACACGCAGGCGCACAAAGCCTTCCGCCTTGAGTTTTTTTACGCGGTCAACGTGCGTGCCTTTCTGCAATTCCACGAGCGGCGCCAGCAAGATGATCTTGGTGGCTTCGGGCAGATCGAGGATGGTGGCGATGATTTCATCCGCCGCACGGGCTTCAATGGGCTTGCCGCATTTGGGGCAGTACATCCGACCGAGGCGCGCAAAAAACACCCGGAGGAAGTCGTACACTTCTGTGACTGTGCCCACGGTGGAGCGAGGATTGCGGCCTGCGGTCTGCTGTTCGAGGGAAATAGCAGGGGACAAACCCTCGATTTTGTCCACATCGGGCTTGTCCATTTGCGGTAGAAACTGGCGGGCGTAGGCAGAGAGTGATTCCACATAGCGGCGTTGCCCTTCGGCGTACACAATGTCAAACGCCAGTGTGGATTTGCCAGAGCCAGAAGGGCCGCAGACCACCACAAGCTTGTCTCTGGGAATGTCGAGATCAAGATTCTTGAGATTGTGCTGACGTGCCCCTTCGATGTGAATACAAGATGAGGTCATGGTATCCTTGGAGGTATCTCAGAAGAATTTTACAGACAAAAGGAGGCCAGCACCACCACAATCACGAGCGATGGCAGCATGTTGGAAAGCGCTATGTGCGCCAGTTCCAAAAGGTTCAGACCGATGCCGATGATGAGCGTCCCCCCGACAGCGGTGAGTTCGTTCATGGTCGCTGGTGTCAGCCAGGGTTGCAGGCTTTCAGCGCCGATGGTGAGCGCACCCTGATAGATAAGTACGGGAATGGCGGCGAACAAGACCCCTACGCCGTAGGCAGAGGCAAACGCCATGGCTGCAAAGCTGTCAAGAATGGTTTTTGAAAACACGATGGTGCGATCCCCGCGCATCCCTTCATCAAAAGAGCCGAGAATCGCCAGTGCGCCGATACAAAACAGGATAGAGCCGTTGACCATGCCTTCAGTAAAGCGAGGGTTGGCGGATTTGAAACGTTTTTTCAGCTTATCGCCAAGGTGGAT
>JAVVPW010000053.1:0-11234 GCA_036655575.1 Bilophila sp. | reverse complement strand
GGCCGCCCGGCTCCTCTTTGCCGGTGCCGGAGTCAGTCAACGGATGGAGTTGACTGTGGATTGAAACATGCGTCCACTCAGTTGGAATGGGGATCGTTTGCAAGCGTTGTCCGTTGCACCGTGTAGGTGTGGAAGCACTGCCCTGCCAGCACAGCCAGCAGAATCAGGCCTTCCAGAATCCCCCCAAAGGCAACGGGGATTTGCATGAGCAGTTGCAGATTTTCAACACCTACACGCAACCCAGCGAGGAGAAAGGAGAACAGCGCAATAGAGGTGATCTTCAAACGGGACAGCCACGCCACCACAATGGCGGTGTACCCGTACCCTGTGGCGATGTCAGGTTGCAGACGGTTGAAGGTCGCAGACACCTCCACACACCCGGCAATGCCCGCGAGTGCGCCACTCAGCGCCATCACCAGCACCACTAAAAAGCCGTAGGGCATCCGGGCATACTGCGCCGCACGGGGATTTTCGCCGCCGACAAGGATTTCAAAGCCGAGCCGCGTGTGACGCAAAAACACCCCCAGCAGCACCGCCGCAAGCACACAGAGCAGAATGCCAACGTGAATCCGTCCGAAGACAGGCGGCAGGATCGCGCTGTCCGGGAAGATCTCCGTCATGGGAAAACCGTAACTTCCTGAGGCCTTCCACGAGCCGTAAATGAGGTATTGCAGGAACAGGATACCGATATAGTTCATCATCAGTGTGGAAATGATTTCGTTCAGGCCGCACTTCAGGCGCAACAAGCCGGGTATGAAGCCCCAGACGCCCCCAGCTACTGCCGCACAAACAAGGATGGTGGGGAGCATGAACAGCATGGGGAGATCGGGAAACGTCAGCACCGCCCACGTCGCACCCACAGCACCGAGCGCAAATTGTCCTTCCGCGCCAATGTTCCAGATCTGCATCCGAAAGGCAATGGCAACCCCCAGCGAACACAAGAAGATGGGAATCGTCTTGAGCAGGGTGTCTTCAAGCGACAGGCCTGAGCCGAAACCGCCTTCAAACAGCAGACGGAAACATTCCAGAGGCGGTTTGTCCTGCACCAGCAGCAGGAAGCCGCACACCGTGAACGCAAAGCTCAACCCGCCGAGCAGGATGGTGATTTCGCCGCCGCGTAAGGCGCTCTGCCGTTTGACGATGCGATATCCCAGCATACACCGTGCTCCCTGATTCCTGAGTGTTATTGAGGAAAGACGCTGATGCCAGCAACATACCAGTCCAGCGCGATCAGTTGGGCGTCTGAAAGGACGGTGCCTTTCGGGACGCGGAGCGTTCCGGCGTTGTCGTAAAGCGGGCCAGAAAAGGGGCTACGCTGCGCGAGAGTCTGCGCCGCAGCAAGCGTGTTTGCGTCCGCATTTTGTGCAACCTTGATGACGCCGGAATCGTAGCCGTACCAGAGTGTTCGTCCGGTTCCTTGCCAGATGCCAAAGCGCCGTTGTGCCAGCAGCGAGGCGAAGACGTTGTTCCAGTTCAGTGCAACAGCTTTGAGCATGAGCTGTTCCAGAGACGGCGCGTCACCTTGTGTCAGCACAACGTGCGCGTCGGGCACAAGCGAACGCACCCCAAGGGCAAAGGCGTTGTGGTTTCGATACGCTTCCGCAGTGCTGGTGGGTGTCTTTTCAGGGACAGAGAGACGGATTTCCAGGGGTGGCTTGACAGCATGTTCGTCTGCTTGCGCAGCGAGAACGGCAGCTTGCAAGCAAGACGCCGCCTGCACCCCGGCGAGGTAGCACGCTTCATAGCTGCGGATCTGGTAGCCGCTCATGGTGTCGGGGACAGCGCCATCGGTGCGGACGAAAAACAGGGTGTCGGGATAGTCTGGGGCAACGCTGCGGGCAGCGTCAAACAGGCACGAGCTACTGACCACAAGGATTTCGACACCTTGCGCCGCAAGCGCCGCGATCGTTTGTTTGGCGTCATGCAGGGTGGCGACGGCAACCACCGTCTCAATGCCCCGCGATTGCACATGACGCCGGGCTGCCTCGGCAAAAAGACCTGCCGAGGCGTCCAGAGTCGCTCGAGATGCAGACGGTGCCGCCAGATGCACAAAGCCCATGTGCGGTGCGGCCGTGGCACTGCCCGACGTCAAGAGCACGATGAGCGTCATCCAAAGAAGGCAGAAACCCACGGATTCCAAGAGACTGGGGCGGAATCCTGTCATGCCAGCTCCTGTAACAACACGCACATTATTCTGTTGTGCCGACAACGCCTTCAACAAACCAGTTGAGACTGAGCAGTTCCTTGTCTGTGGGCACTTTTCCGGCGGGGATGCGTACAACACCCTTCTGATCCTTGATGGGGCCTGTGAAGACAACCAGCTTTTGGGATACGATGTCTGCCTTGGCCTTGTCGGTAATGTCGCGGACATTCTGGGGAACCATCGAGCCGTAGGGCGCGATGTCCACCACGCCGTCCTTCATGTCGTACCAGAAGGAACCGTTTTTCCATGTTCCAGCGCGGACTTGATCCACGATGTTCTTGTACACGTTGTTCCAGTTCCAGACAGCGGCGGTCATGTGCGATTTGGGTGCGCTGGCGCTCATGTCGGTGTTGTAACCGATGGAATACACACCGCGTTCCTCTGCGCCTTCCTGCGTGCCGCTCGAATCCTGATGCTGGGTGATCACGTCCGCACCCACGTCAATCAGACTCTTGGCGGCTTCTTTTTCCAGTGCGGGGTCGTACCATGTTTTTGTCCAGACAACGCGCACTTCAGCTTTGGGATTCACCGCCCGCACCCCAAGGGTGAAAGCGTTGATGCCACGGATGACTTCGGGGATGGGGAAAGCCGCTACATAGCCGATGGTCTGTTTTTTGGTCATGGAACCAGCGACAATCCCTGTCAGGTAGCGTGCCTGATAGATTCGACCGAAATAGTTGCTCATGTTTGGCGCGGACTTGTAGCCAGAGCAGTGCATGAAGGTGGTCTTTGGAAATTGCTTTGCAACCTTGACCATCGAATCCATGTACCCGAAACTGGTTGCAAAAATGATGTCGTACCCTTTGCGCGCCATGTTTAAGATCACGCGCTCGGCATCAGGGCCAGCGGGCACGCTTTCAACAAAAGAGGTGGTGATGCCGGGCAAGGTATCCAGAAATTTGCGTGCTTGATCGTGGGGATAGGACCAGCCTTCATTGCCAACGGGGGAGACGTAGATAAAGCCGATTTTCAGATCTTTCGGGGCTTCTTTGGCCTGTGCAGGCACGCTCATCAGTCCGAGTATCGTCAGTATTGCCATCAATCGTACAAAGTTTCGCATGGCTCACTCCTGTTGTATTTTTTTGAAGTTCGCGCCAAAAGGTTCCAGAAACATCTGGAGCTCCGAATGTAGCTGATTCTTGCGAACGGTTCAAGTTCTACAGAGAATGCCGTAAAAAGTAAACTTTTTTACTGGAGGGAGGAGAGCCATACAAAAGAGGAAAAATCGGACGGACACCTGCCGTATTTTGACCGATTTTTCCTCTTTAAACAAGACTACAGCTGAGATTTGCTGTTTGCCTCGCGCATCCCTTGGACAGCGGCGGCGAGTTTTGGGGGATCGAGCACCATTTCCATCATGCTGATCTGCTCTTCCCAGGCTTTGGGATCGGCTTCGGCCTTCAGGACTTCATCAAACACATGGTACACGGGGAGTCCCAACGGGACTCCTGCCAAGGGACCTGCGAAGGTCGGGTCGCCAAGCGTAACGGTTTCTGCATAGATTTCCGCGCCTTCAGCGTCGGAAGAACCAAGCACAACCACAACGTTGTCAACTCCGTACTTCTCAGCAGCGTCTTTTACGCGCTGCTGATTCTGCAAGTCCATGGCGCCTGCGGCCGTTCAGACGAAGCATTCGGTGGCAGAAAAAACCACCTCAGCTCCAGAGTTTGCGAAGCAGGCTTCCATAGCGGGGCCGGGAACACCGTCCCGTTCGCCGAGAAGAACCAGCTTCTTGCCAGTAAGTTTGCCCATGAATACCTCCTGAGGTTTGGATGAGCGATTGTAACACCATATCGTAAGGCCACTGTCTTTTGGGTTTCTTTCCCCAAAAGACAGGCTGTTACGCGAGCAGGGCTTCCGTTTTGGAACGGATGGCTTCGGCGTTGACTTCATCGCCGGTGATGCGGTCTTTCAGTTCGCCGCCCTTGTAGAACAAGATTGTGGGCACGCCCATGACCTTCAGGTTGATAGCCTGACGGCGGTTTTCCGCAACGTTGAGCTTGCAGAATTTCACACGGCCTTCGTATTCGCCCGCGATCTTTTCCACTTCCGGCATGAGTGCCAGACAAGGCCCACACTGCGGCCCCCACAAGTCAACCACGGCGGGCAGGGTGCTTGCAACAACTTCGGCATCATAATTTTCTTTGGTCACGATGAACATGGGAGTGCTCCTTGTTATAGATTGTATGTTGTATCCGTTTTTTCTACAAATATCCAGACGCTTTGAGGATCTCGGTGGCCTTGGCGACCATGGCGGCGGCGAGTTTGACAACTGGCCCGGTGCAACCCATGGCGGACTCAGCGTAGATGCTGGCTTTCCAGAGTTCGCGCACCGCGTTTTCAAGGTCGAGTACGTCGATGCCGTGGATTTCCGCATCGGTCGGCACAGCCGGAGGCGCGGTCACAACGTCAGCGCATTCTTGTTTGGGCGCGAGTGAGGCGATGACCTCATCAAGTCCCGCGGCCTTGGCAGCCCTAAGCTCACGCACAACGCAACCGGGAAGGTCGCCGCGCACAGCCATGGCGTTGAAGAGCAGGGCGTTCGCTATCACCGGTGCGCCGGATGCGCGGGAGATGATCGAGACAATCTTGTTCCAGTTTTCGCCTGCCGAAGGGCCGTATCCCCAGCCCGTGGCCTCATAGGAACCGCCGGTGTTGCAGGCTGCGAACAGTTTCATCAGGACATTGCCCGTGAGGGTATCGCAGACGCACACATCAACAGCCCCCGCCAGCAGATCGTTGCCGCGCAAGAGTGCGCCGCCGTCAGCGCGGACACTCGAACCAAAGTGGATGTCATACCCTTTTTCTTGCAAACGCACGAGTGCGCGTTGCACGGAAGGCGCCGCATCCAGATTCAGAATGCCGACTGAAGGCGCGGTCTGTCCCAGCGCTTTGGCAACGGCAATGCCGTAGAGAGTGTTGCGGAGCATGGCTTCTGGGCGGTGTGTTGCCGAAGCACCCGTGCTTGAGGCGATCAGCATAGCCTTGCCCCGACCGGGAGTCTGCACCCGACCGATGGTCGTCACACCCACCGGGAAAGGATAGTGCAACGCGACAGCACCCGCTATGGTGCCGTCGGCAAGCGCCTGTTCCATGCCCTTGCTGATGTCGGCTTCGCAATCGGGCGTTTCCAGCCACTCAAGACCCGGAGTTTGCAGCGCTTTGGCGATTTCCGGTGTGATGGGGCCAATGCCCACAACCTGCAACCGCGTGTCCTGCTCCATAGCCAGACGCGCCGCAGCGAGGCACTCGCCGCTACCGAGTTCGCTCCCCGCCGCCATCAGGCCGATGCGGATTCTGGGGCCACCAGTGCGAGCCTGCTCCACCAGCTCGGCAAGAGCCGCGCCTATGAGCTTGCGCTTGTTTGTGTCGGACATGGTGGCCTCAGTCTTTCTGAAGGTTGTGCGCCAGATCACTCAGCGCGTCGAGCAACAGGGCTTTCACGTCGCCCTGACTGATCCCTGCTGCCGCAGAGGCACTTGGCGCTTCAATGATAAACGAGGCGCCGTCTGCAAGGTTGGTCAGGCGTCCAAGGAAGAGACTCCCCTTGCCGATGATCATAGCCCGCTTGATGGTTCCAGCCTGAATCGCGTCGATGGCGTGCCCGATGTACGGTACGCCAGACGGGATGTGACCTTGCGTGTGCGCAAAGCCGGGTAGACCGTGCTCTACGGCAAAGGTCGGGATGGCGGCGCGTTCGAGCTGTCCTTTCATGACGGCAAGAGCCGCGATCATCTTGTAGTTGGCTTCAGGCACATTGCCAGCACCCGCCGGGACGGTGATTTCAGGAATGTGCAGTTCCGCCGCGTATTTATCAACATCAACAAAGGTGAGGCCGATTTTTTGGAGCGGTTCCCAGACCAGCGCAGAGGTGATGGCCTGCGGTGCCGCCCCCGCGCCGACAGAGTGCTTGCCGATGGCGTCGAGCCGCATGACAGGCGCGGTGCCGTCGTCAGGCGCGAGCAGAACAGCGAAGTTGCCGAGGCAGTTTTCGAGCGGTACCAGTCCCTTTTTCACATGTTCGCGGGCGTTCATGTAGAGCTTTGGAATCGCACCCCCTGCCAGTACCGCCACATTCTGCCGGATACCGGAAGCGACCATGCCGGCAGAGGTGATGAGCGCGGCTGTCGGGCCTGCGCAGAATCCACGCACGTCAAACCCGCTGGCGTTCTGACACCCGGCGATCTCGGCGATGGACTTTGCCATGTTGCCGCCGCCGCGCTGATTCATGTCTCCGGCGGCTTCTTCGGAGCATTCGACCACAAAGTCAATGTCTTCGGGCTTCAACTGCGCGTTTTTGATGAGGTGGAGCAGAGCCAGTACCGACCCCGCCTTGCTTGCGATGTTTTCCATAAGCACATGCGCGCTCAGGTTTTCGTCAACTTCGTGTCCCCTGCGGGCGCAACCGACAACGTTACCCTGAAAATGCAGCGGCAGGGCGTGGTTGGCTGCGACTTCATGCGCGATTTCCTCTGCCGGGTGTCCGGCTTCAAGGCGGGCGAGTTGTGCGGGGCCGAGGAGGGGATGCGCGGTCAGCTTTTCTTTGACGCTGGCGGCGAAGTTTTGTTCGAGCCAGATGAGGTCGAACACGTCGCACAGATCCATCAGGCCGAGAAACTCATCTTCGGGCATGATTTCGCCGTATTTGCCAAAGCGCACGGGTTTTGCCGCTGGATGGGCAAGCCATGGCATAGGCGTAGCAGCGAGTTCGTCTGTGGTCATGGCACCGATATACGTCAGGTTTGGCGCGTAGCTACACGCACCGTCATACGATTGTGCAAGACCGGGGAGGGCGGCGAGAAACTCGGAATCGGGTTTGCTCTTGCGCTCCACATAGGTGGTGACACCGTAATCAAAGCCCAGTTCCGGGGCAAAATTCAGGCAGTAGGCACTGCCTTTGATGGCAACATTCGGCATGGGTCTGACTCCTTCATAGCTCAATGCGTGATGTGCGCGTAGGCGGCCATGGCAGCGCGGGCACCGTCTGCGGCGGCGGTGACGACTTGACGCAAGGACGTATCGCGTACATCTCCGGCGGCGAAAATGCCGGGAACCGAGGTTTCCAGAGTGGGGTCGGTGGTGATCCAGCCGCCTTCTTTAGCGGCAACAACACCCTTCATGAACGCGGCGTTGGGGAGCGTACCCACAAACATGAACACGCCGTTGACGGCAATGTCTTTGAGTTCATTGGTCTTGACGTTTTTCACGACAATTTTTTCCACCATGCCGTCACCCTGAATGGAATCGACAACAGAATCCCATACCGGGATGATCTTGGGATTGTGCAACGCCCGTTCCGCAGCGATGCGGTCAGCACGAAACTCGTCGCGCCGGTGTACAATATAAACTTTATCAGCAAATTGCGTCAGATAGACCGCTTCTTCAACCGCCGTGTTGCCGCCACCGATGACAGCCACGTCCAGCTCTTCAAAAAAGGCCGCGTCGCACACCGCGCAGTAGCTCACGCCCTTGCCGATAAATTCGGCTTCGCCCGGACAGCCGAGCTTGCGGAAACTCGCGCCTGTTGCCACGATGACAGCACCCGCTTCGATGTCGCCGTCTGACGTGACCACAATCTTTTTGCCGTCTCGCACCTCAACGGCACGCACCAGCGTGGTGCGAAACTCAGCCTTGAAATGTTCGGCATGAGCGCGGAACTGTTCGGCAAGGCCTTCACCCGAAGCATGGATGGTGCCGGGCCAGTTTTCGATTTCGCTGGTGATGAGGATCTGTCCGCCGGCTTTGCCTTTTTCCAGCACCAACGTGTCCAGTCCGGCACGTTTTCCATAAATGGCTGCCGTCAGTCCCGCAGGCCCGGCGCCTATGATGACGAGTTCACGCTTTTCCATACTGCTCTCCTGCGAAACGGGGTTCGTCCTGAGCGTTGTATATTTTTTGGGTGTACGGGAAGGGGAACCCTGGCGCTTTCGTGCCACAGAGGTTCCCTTTCCCGCTTTGTTTTACGCGGTAAACACAGTCTGTTCGGTTACTTCGGTTTCAAGCGCCTTGAGGGCGCGGTCAACGAGGTCACGCCGCAGTTTCTTTTCTTCTTCAGGCGTCAAGGTCGGATTGCCCAAAGGATGCGGAATGGCCACAGTCGGAATGATTCTGTTTGCGCCCACACTCAAAGAGATGGGGACAATGGTTGCCATATGCACGACAGGAACATCGGCGGCTTCTTCAATAGCCTTGGCGAGCGTTGCACCGCAACGCGTGCAGGTTCCTCAGGTGGAGGTGAGGATAACCGCCTGCACCCCGGCGTCACGCAGCCGAGTCCCTATTTCAAGGCCGAATTTCTTGGCGTTGGCAACGGCTGTTCCGTTCCCGACGGTCGAATAATACAGATGGTGGAGCGAACCGATGCGGTGTTCCTTTTCCAGATCGCGCAGGACATCCACAGGCAACACGCGGTCAGCGTCAAGGTTGGCGTAGGTCTGGTCGTACCCGCCGTGTGCGGTCTGGTAGGTGCCTTCCGTAAGGTCGGTCACGCCGTTGAGGTCATACTCACCGAAGTTTTGCGCACTTGACGCTGCGATGTGATCCGGGTTGCCAAAAGGCACGATCCCGCCGGAGGTGACCAGCGCAACCTTGGTGTGTGCCATGTCTTTGATCGCCGGACGCGGGGTCACGCGGTCAAACACGGGCATCTTGTATTCTGTGGTGAACGGCTCACCCTTCAGCTTTTTCACCAGCATATCGACCGCGCGCGCCGCACCCACGGTGTCATAGAACATGTTCTGCCGGATGCCCTGCTCGATGGTGCCTTCTTCAGCCGGCGTACCAAGTGGCTCACCCTTCAGCATTTTTAACAGCACCGTAGCCATGGCAGGGAGCGATTTGCCCATGCCCCTGGCGCTGTCAGCGGCGTCAACGATCACGAGGTCCTTGCGGTCGAGTTCCACAGCGGGGTGTTCGTGGGAGAGGGCCGTGACAACAGGAAGTCCCATTTCGTGCTTGACAGCCGCACAGACCGCGCCGCAGGCTGTGCCGTAGCGTCCAGCGTTGAAAGCAGGGCCTGCAACGAGCGCATCGGCCTTGTATTCTTGCATCACCTGCACAAGCTGTGCGGACACAGCGTCAATGTTGCTGGCAAAGTAGTTGTCACCACAGATGAAGGTAGCAACGATTTCGGCCTGTCCGGCAAAGAGCTTTTCCAGTCCCAGACCGGGGCCGACAACGCCTTTACGGACTTCAGGAACGATGTCTGCCTTTTCCTCTCCACCGATACCGGCAAAAAACTGATTGATATAATGTATGACGCGATAAGCCATTATGACCTCCCATGCTTCTGAGCATGTTTTCTTGTCGAAAAACGGGTTGGTTGCAGCAGACTCTACAGAGTACGTCCACCGATCTTATTGAAACCAAGCTCATTGGTCGCGCCAAGAATGGCCTGCAATTCCACTTCCATACTGCCATCTTCACGCAGGGAACCAAAGAAGCCGCCCGCGATGACGTTTGCCGAAGGCATCACGCCGATGGTTTTTTGCATGGGAGGCAACACAATAAGTTCGTTGGCGTTTCCAGCGGTCACGCAAGCGTTCCCTTCAGGGCAGGCGTCGGCGAGTCCTTGACTGGAGCCGTCGCGTCCGGCGTATTCGTCGGTCACGAGCACGGTCTTGATGCCAGCGCGCTCTGCCTTCCAGCAGTTCATCACAAGGTCAGCGTCGGGGTTGCCGAAGCCTTCTTCAGAGATGACCACGCCATCCACACCGAGCATGGAAGCCAGCTTGATAGCGTAGGAGGAACTGCGTTTCTTGTCTGCAAGAGTCACGTTTTCGTTGGTGAGAATCACGCCCACAAAGTTGAGATCTTTCCCGTGACGCGCATAAAGCTGCTTGATGACGGGGTTGTTCAGGTGGACATAGGTGTTGTTCTTGTCACAGGCGGACACGCAGTTGCCGGAGATGATCGCGCCGTCCATGGTTTCTGTGGGCGAGATCAGGGTTGGCAAGGACTTCTTGGCGTCAACGCCGTACACCCATGTGTCGTGGAGCAGACCTTGCGATTGCAGCATGTAGACATAGGCCACCTTGGGAAGCGCGGGATAGGCAGCCATGGCCTCGACAAAGGGCGGGAAAGCGTACGTTTCCACGGTGACCTTTTCGGTCGTTGCGGCGGCCTTGCAGCTTGTGGCAAGGTAGTAGGCAGCGTGCAGGCCAGCCATCCGGCAGGCCAGTTCGCGTGCGTGGAGTTCCACACCTTCAGCAGGTTCGAGCGTGATGACGATGTTTTTTGTTGCGGAGAAAGGCGTGTAGGGTGCGCCGGGGCCGCTCATGTCCACAATGCCTTCCTGCGGAGCCACAAGGCGTCCGGTCGTCAGCACCACGGCACCGTCAAGCACAAGGGTCTTGCCTTCGCCTACAGTGTCCACATCGCCGATCCAGCCGGGGAAGACTTCGCCGGGGCCTGCGAGTTTGCAGCGGGGTTCCACAGCGTCTTTCACAGGCAGAATACGGGTGCTGTCGCCGGGATGGGCGAGATCAATGGTGGCACCAGTCAGGTGCTCATCCTTCAGGATAAGATCAATGAGTTCTTGTTTGTTGATGGTGAGTACGCCGTCATGTATGCCGGTTGCAGCACCAAACACGAGCTTTGTTACGGCAATTCTATGCAGTTCCAGATTCACAGGTAGCCTCCTTGGATTCCGGTTACAGGTCATGTAGCCTTAGCTTGAAAACGCAAAAGTCCCCAAGACGCCGTGAAGTGGTGTTTCGGGGGGTGGCTGACCGAACCGGTCAGCGCTGGTGGAAGCTCAGAGGGGACAGTAGGCGTCGAGTGTGGCTTGAAGCAGCGCACAATCAAGGAAGGAACAGTCCGTAAACATTTCTGTGGGAACGTTTTCCGGCGTAGCCCAGCGGTCAGCGCAGGACTCGTACACAGCAAGAGCCTGTTCCACGAGGTTGAGCGATTCCATATCGACGTCTGGCACCAACGCGCTAGTACACGCCGGAGCCGCAAGCAACATGGAGCGGAACGGTTGATGATAGGGACGGAAATTGCCGTAGAGGGGATGGTTCAGCAGACGCCA
>JAVVPW010000052.1:10968-11286 GCA_036655575.1 Bilophila sp. | reverse complement strand
AGAAGTTTCAGAGCTTCGTGGCTCGTAAAGCCACCGATCTCTGGTGTGCCGGTGCCGGGTGCGTAGGCAGCGTCCAGAAAGTCGATGTCAAAGGTGACAAACACAGGGGTGCCCGGCTGTACCCGTTCGCGCATCTGACGGATGGTTTCAGTAACGCCGATCTCGTGCAGCTCCCATCCGCTGATAACCTTAAAACCCTTGGTGCGGGCGTAGTCCAGACTGTCTCTGGCGTAGAGCGGGCCACGAATGCCAGCTTGTGTGCTCTGCTCTGGCAGGATCAAGCCTTCTTCAATCGCCCAATGAAACGTGGTTCCGTGA
>JAVVPW010000052.1:0-10958 GCA_036655575.1 Bilophila sp. | reverse complement strand
TTGTAGGGCTTGCCGAAAAAATCACTCCCTGTGTCCGAATGCGCGTCAAAATGCAGCAACGCCACTGGCCCATGCTTTTTGACAACAGCGCGCAACTCCGGCAACGTGATAGAATGATCGCCCCCCAGCACAACGGGAACCGCTCCACACGCAAGCACCGCCCCCACGCCCGCTTCAATCCGGGCAAACGATTCTTCAAGGTACCCAGGGATGATGTCCACATCCCCCACATCCACCCCCTGGCAGTGTGCAAAAATATCCACGTCCAGCACACTGTTATACGACTTCAGGATGCTTGAAGCGTCACGAAGTGCCGCAGGCCCAAACCGACACCCCGGCCTGTAGGACGTTGCCGTATCAAACGGGACACCAAGAATGGCAAAATCATTCCCTGCTGCCGTTGGAACATGCGGCAGACGCTGAAACGTTCTGATCCCACAAAAGCGCGGGGAAACAAGCGAATTGACCGGGATACCCATTGTGATTCTCCTTGACAGGCGTCTGAGGTGCGCACGGTGACCGAATGATGTTTGTGGTAAAGCAAAAGCCGCGCCATATTATAACATAGTGAAATCATACAGCATTCAGTATGCACGCCCAAAGCAGACTATTCATTACTGAATAGAATCCTGCGGCAGAACTCTGTATCTACCTGTACTTACATGGAAAAAAGGACTTTGTTGCACCCAGAGACGGGTTATTCACGGTTGCATAGGCTATTCATGCGTGCATAGCTTTTCGGAAAACACACCAAGGCCTGTTGCGAATGAAAGCATTTTCATCCACAACAGGCCTGTTTCGGAAAAAGAGGGGCAAGGTTACGCCACGATGTGCAGACTTTCTGTTGCTGTGCGTGCCATACCGGCGAGTTCGGGGCGGATGTTGCTTGCTATGTCGGTTGCGCGGGTGCGTCCGAGACGGCGGAAGCGTTCAAAATCAAGACTGCGGGATTGCTGTTCTTGGGCATCGTTGTGCTGATTCATGCCCTGCCACGACATGCCGCCGTCGTCCTTGAGCTGGGTTTGCACGTCCACCTTGTCAACCTTCACCCCTTGCTCTTCAAGATGTGCCCGAAGCTGATCCATCTGTTGCATGAGGAGCGAGGCTGTTTCCGGGCGTTCTGGGCGCAACAGGGCGCTCACTTCGCCATTGCGCGAAATCAGTTGCACGTTGACCGATCCCAGATCATGTGGATTGAGCTGTAATTCCAGACGCTTGGTGCCGTCACGCAGGGCGGAGAACATCCCCTGTTCCACCTGCGACAACACCCTTCCAGAAAGCGGGCTGGGGGCTTGCCCATGAGCCAGCTTACCCGGTGTGACGCCGTTTGTGACTGCCGTTGTCGGAGCCAGATCAAGGCGCTGCAACAGCGCGTCCCACGGATTGGCGGGCGTCTCAACGGTCTTGGCTGTAACAAGCCCGTTCTTCGCGGCGTTGTCCGCACCCATAAAGGTGTTCTTCTTGTCCTTGCCAGCATCCTGTCCAGACGGCTCATTCTGTCCAGAAGACGGTTGCGCCTGTCCAACGACACCAGCCTGTCCGGTCTGTCCAGCCTGTCCGACCTGATTCGCTTGCCCTGTCTTGCGCTGCTTTGCCTGATCGTTCGGCGTGGTCTGGTTGATCTGCGAGGCCTGCGAGGCTTGCGTGGCTGCTTGCGCCTTCTCGTACGGTTCACCGGCAACGCTCTGGGTGCCCGCTTCACCGGAAGGGCTAGTCGAGGTCTTGGCGTTCTGGGTAGAGCGCGTTTCCTGCTTTGCCACTGGTTCGCCGTCCCGAATGAAGCCGTTTTGCGTTGCGGTATCTTGAATCAACACCTTGCTCTGCTGAATCCGCCGCGAGGTGCGCCCACCTGCCAGCGCCTCAGATTCCAGACGTTCCCGCGCTTCCTTGATGACAGGCTTGAAGGCTGTTTCGAGCGAAAGAGCCAGCTTGTGCCGGGCTGTTTCCGTCTCCAGCAGCTTTTGTTGCGCCGGAACCATGAGCGCCTTAAAGCCGTCCGGTGTCAGTTGCAGCGTCTCTTGCCCGGCAAAGGACTTTGCGAGGGTATCCAAGGTCTTGGTATCAAGCCGCATGGCCTTACCAAGCGAAAGCACGTCTGCCTTATCAATGTCTATGGTGGCCTTGGGGTCAACTGCATTGAGTGCCTGCATCATGCTGGCCCAGGCCTGCATGACCTTGCCGTCGCGCAGGTCGTTCAGCACGGAGTCGGCAAGCGCTCCGGTGCTGTCGAGCTTGTCGGCAAGTCCCTTGATGTTGGCGAGATCGCCTTCGGTGAGCTTGGCGGGGGCTTCGGCAGCAACGGCCTTGACAACATCAGCGACTGTCACGCCACCGGGCTTGCCAATAAGATCCTTCACCCGCTGTAGTGTGGCGTCATCCGCACCGTTCTTGCGCAGATTGTCAGCCACCTGGCTCAGTTCGGCATCGGTCAGACGGATTTCAGTGGTGGGGATAGAAGCGGCTGCATCCAGCGTAGAAGGCGGGACACTCTCTGTAGAAATATAGGGATCATCGGTCGCAAGCACATCGTTAGACGGAGCTTCGTCCAGCGGGTGTGCGTCCTCCAGCGAGGGGGTGACTTCGGCAGGTGTTGTCTCATAGGCGTTTGCAAAAACCTGTGCAAAGCCAAACGAATCTCGACCCGATGAAGAGCTAGCCGAGCTTGAGGCAGCCAGAGCGCTTGAAAGCGCGTCGCCAACACGGGCAGTGGGGGAATCAGGAAGAATCTGCATGATCGGCTCCTTGCACCTCTATCTATACAAAGAGCGTTCCAACATCATCAAAGGCTACAAGTTCAATAGGCTATACCCATCACGCCGCGCCAAAAAAAGCCCCCCGGCAAGCTCTGCCGGGGGGGCTGCATTTTCAATGTTAAAATGCTCTAGGCCTCGCTCTCTTGTTCTTCAAGCACGGCAAGCGCCACTCTGGCTGCTTCTTGCTCTGCCCGTTTGAGACCGGGGCCGCTGGCTCGGAACGACTGCCCGTCCGGCAGATCCACCCGCACCGAAAAAATCCGCGCGTGCTCTGGCCCCTGACTGTCTTCCAGCACATAGACCGGCAAGCCCTTGCTCTGGCGCTGGGTGGCTTCCTGGAGCTTGGTCTTGAAATCCTTACGCCGAATCCGGGTTGCGCTGACAGGCCAGAGTTCTTCGTACAACCGCTCAATCACAGCTCTGGCCTCATCCATCCCGCCGTCCAGAAAAACCCCGCCAAACACCGCTTCCATCGCGTCGGACAACAGCGCGTCCCGTTGCCGTCCGCCCTGATTTTCTTCGCCCCGCGCCATGCGCAACACTTCATCCAGATGGAGCTTGCGCGCCACCGTTGCCAGCGTGGTGGCGTTGACCAGCCCAGAACGCAGGCGCGTCAGCTCCCCTTCCCGTGCGTCTGTAAACAGCGTAAACAACCGTGCTGAAACAGCTATTTCAAGCACCGCATCCCCTAGAAACTCCAGACGCTCGTTGTGCGCGTTGCCTGCGGCGTGCTCGTTGGCCCACGAACTGTGGGTCAACGCCAACACCAGCAGGGATTCATCCTTAAACGTATACCCGATCAGCTTTTGAAACGCATACAGTGTCATGCTTCGACCTTTACAAAACCTGAGACAATTTCATGATTTTCAACTGATGCACCGCCGCCCACGGCGTGATGGCTCTGGCAAGGGTGAGCGGAGAGATGTAGGTGTCTGTCCAGTCTGTGACAAGGTACAGCGTGCCGTGTTCGTCCCATTCGATCACCTGAAAGAGCGGGCGGATGTCTGCGGTACGCGGGCCTTTCTTGGTTTCGCGGGTGAACAGCAGCGAATCCATAGCCGCAAAATCGTTCCACGCATCCATAAACAATTGCCGATCAGGGTCAGGCCTGCTCGAATCGTGTCCGGGATTGACAAAACGCAACGAGAACGTCTCCTGCAACGACCCGACCGACCTGTCATTGATGGGAATCAGTTCGAGCCGATCCAGCCGCATCCCACGGATCAGACGGGGTGTCAGACGCCGCATGACCTCTTCAGGCCGCATCGGTTCGCGCAAGACAACGGAGAACCATTCAGCCTGACTTTCCACCCCCACAGGCAACGCCCGCCCAAAGGAAATGAGCGGGAGCGGATGAAAGCCTTGCGAAAAGGCCAGCGGCAGTCCCGCCCGCCGCATGGCACGTTCGAGGAGCGATTGCAATTCAAGCTGGCTCACATACGCGGCTTCCGCTTCCTTGGTGTGCCAGAGACGGAAGCGCACCGCCTTGACAGCCAGCGAAGCCTGAATCGCTGGGGGAGACGTGGGTTTGACCTGCCGTGGCGGCTGCACAATCCGCCCTTCTTCGTCCAGATTGGGGGTGTGCTCTTCTTGATCGCGTTGCGCAAAATTGAGGACATTGTGGTGCGTACCCAGTGTCAGACCGGGGGTGCGGGGCAACAGCGATGCCCCAGCAGCCGTGTCGCACGCGCCACACTGCCGACAGGCGGCGTACCGGCAATCGTCCGTGATCTTGCCTTCAAACGCCCGTTCGCGCTCGTGCAGCAAAAAGGCGCGGGACACCCCCGCGTTGAGATGATCCCACGGCAAAGGGGCGTCAAGAGCACGCGCACCCGTGTATTCGTCAGCCGTCAGTCCGTGTTCAGCAAGCGCCTCCAGCCACGGCTCCAGCGTAAAACTGTCTGCCCAGCTCGTGAAAATCGCGCCCTTGCGGTAGGCTGTCTCCACCACGTCGGCAAGGCGGCGATCGCCCCGCGACAGGATGCCCTCAAGGTGGCTCATTTCCGGCTCATGCCAGCGCAGTTTCATGTTTTTTTCCACGCGGAAGGCGTTGCGCAGATCGCGCACCCGATCGCGCATCTGTTCGAGCGTGATCTGTGGTTCCCACTGGAAGGGGGTGTGCGATTTGGGCACAAAAGGCGAAATAGCGGCGGTGACCTGCAAACGTGGCATACCCCGCCCAGCAGCGTCGCGCACCTTGCGGCACAAATCCAGAATGGCTTCAAGATCCTCCGAAGTTTCGCCGGGCAGACCTATCATGAAATACAACTTCACCTGCTGCCAGCCGTGCTCGAACAGCTTACGGACGTGGAGCATGAGGCCTTCCTCGGTGACACCTTTGTTGATGCTGTCCCGCAGACGCTGACTGCCCGCTTCCGGCGCGAGTGTGGCGCCCGTGCGCCGGATACCCGCCATGCGCCGCATGATGTCGTCGTCAATCGAACCAACCCGAAGGGAAGGCAGGGAGACGGAAATCTGCTCCGCCACACAGCGTTCCGTGGTGCCAAGGAACAGCGCTTTCAGCGCCGAAAAGTCCCCCGTGCTCAACGAAAGAAAGGACACATCGTCAAACCCGGTGTCGTCAAGGCAGGTGTCGAGGATTTTTTCCAGATTGGGCAGGGTACGTTCCCGCGCCGGGCGGTATAAAATACCCGCCTGACAGAACCGACACCCGCGTGTACACCCCCTGGCAATCTCAAGACTCAAGCGATTGTGTACCGCGCCAAACGGGACAACCTGCTGTTCTGGGTACGCAGCGGCGTCAAAATCAGCCATGATTCGGCGCCCCGGCACCGGGAGATCCGGCAAGGTCGGTGTGAGCACCCCCTGCTCGTCGTGCGTGTACAGAGACGGCGCGTACACCCCGGGGATCTGCACAGCCGCCTGCAACAGCCGCGACCGACTCCACTTCTCCGTTCGCGCCAGCATGAGCAGGTCGCACAGTTCCGGCACCAGCTCTTCACCCTCACCAAGCAGCATGAGATCCATGAACGGCGCTAACGGCTCTGCGGTGATAGCGCACCCGCCGCCAGAGACAATGAGCGGCCAGCGGAAAAGATCGTCGCCCCGGTCAGCACTGCGCAGGGGGATACCCGCCAGCTCAAGCATGTACAGCACATTGGTAAAACACAGCTCGTGCGTGATCGCAAAGGCGTACATGTGCGTCTGTGTGAGGGGGGTATCGCTTTCTAGCGTGGCAAGGCACGTCTTGTGCGCACGCAACAGTTCCCCTGCCTCCCGACACGGCGCAAAAACCCGTTCGGCAAAAATATCGTCGCGGCGATTCAGGATCGTGTACAGAATCTTGTGCCCAAGATAGGACATGCCGACTTCATACAGATCCGGGAAGGCCAGCGCACAATGCAAACGCACAGATGCAGGGTCTTTGTGGACGGAACCTTCTTCGGTACCGATGTAATGACTGGGGCGCGGGAGCAGGGAGAGGAGTTCTTTCATGAATGCATCCGGGAGCCGGGCGTCCGCCGACTGACACACGGCAGGCGGGGTATCCCGGAAAAAAGGAACCCCCGCGCCGTCACCGTATCAGCGATACCGTGACGACACGGGGGCGAAAAAAACAGGCAAACGACTATTTAATGATAGGCGTGACCTTGCCCGCAGGATTGCCACTGACAAGACCACCGGTGTGCAGGGTGAGGTTGGTGCAGGCCTCAAGGTACTTGGTTTCAAGATCGTCAGGCAGGCGCTTGTATTCATACAGGAAATGCTCACCGGAGACACTGCCGGAAAAGTCCTGCTCAAAAGGATAGCCGTAGGGAAGCATCATCATCTGGACACCCTGCTGGGTGGGGGCGATCTGGATGGTGGCGACATCTTCAAGTCTGTTGGTTGCAGCATCAAACTTGCCGAGAGCCATTTCCCCCGTAACCAGTTTGACCAGACGGATAGGCTTGGACATGGATAAACTCCTTACAATGTATAGGGATTCTACTGAATTCTCGAAAAAGAGAGACGCCTGTTCCCGCCTTTCTCGCCTCAGCCCAGATACAATTCCAGCAAACCCTCAGGCGGGGTGATGCGGATGCACTCGGCTTCAAGGTCAATATCGGCGACAAACTCAGGCACGGCAGGGAGAAGAATCTCCTTGCCGTCAGGGGTACGGATAGCCCAGACCTCCTGTTCGCCGTGGAAAAGGACGTGATCTAGGGTACCGAGGCTCTCACCTGTGGCGTCAAGAAAGACAGAAAGCCCCAGCATGTCGTGCAGATACACTTCATCTTCATCTGGTTCCGGCAGCTCGGCTTCCGGGACAAGGATTTCCTGCCCCCGCAACAGTTCCGCAGCGGTGCGGTCAGGAACCGTGACAAAGCGCACGAGCGGTGTGCCCTGATGTATCCGCATGGTCTCCACCTCCATCTTGCGAGGAGGCGCGTTGCCAGCCTGAAGGTAGACCTCACCACGCAACAAATGAGGAGATTCCGCGTAATAATTGACGCGGATCTCCCCTTTGATGCCATGAGGTCGGGCCAGTGTCCCGATGGTAACAAGCCCGTCTTTCATGTGCGTGTTCTCCGAGAGCCGTTGAATGCTACTCATTCCACAATATCGAGCATGACCCGCTTTCTGGCCTTGGATGAGGCAGCACCGAGCAGCGTTCGCAAAGCACGAGCCGTGCGACCTTGCTTGCCGATGACCTTGCCAAGATCTTCCTTGGCGACCCGCAATTCCAGAACGGTACCCTGCTCTCCTTCAACTTCGGAGACCTGCACTTCGTCAGGCTCATCTACCAGACCTCTGGCGACAAACTCCACAAAATCCTTCATAGATGCACCTTGCGACAGCGGGTTTGAAATCAGGCTTCAACCTTTTTGCCAGCATTCTGCTTCAAGAGCGAACGCACGGTGTCGGAAACTTCAGCGCCAAGGCCGATCCAGCGTTCCACCTTGTCAACGTCAATCTTCACATCAGCAGGAGAAACCTGCGGGTTGTAGTAGCCAAGGAACTCCAGCGGGCGACCATCGCGGCGGGTAGAGCTGTTGATGGCGACGATACGGAAAAAAGAACGCTTTTTGTTGCCCATGCGGGTGAGTCTCAGTTTAACAGACATTGATGTACTCCTGTACATGTTGAAAAGTATTGGAAAAACGCGCGAAAAAAGACGCACAAAACAGCAACCAAAAAACATCAGCGCTTTGGTTTCTTGCGCTTCTGCCTTTCCGGCTTTTTCTTCTTTGTGGCGGACTTGCCACTTCCTGCACCACCCATTCCGGGCAAGCCGCCCATTCCGGGCATACCGCCACCCAAACCACCAAGGCCGCCCATACCGGGTAAGCCGCCCATCCCGCCAAGGCCGCCCATGCCACCAAGTCCGCCCATGCCCCCCATGCCTTTAGGCAACGCTGGCATCTTGCCCTTGCCAGCCTTTGGGGTTCATGACGTGTTGCATCATCTGGCGCATCTGGTCAAACTGGCGCAAAACCTGATTGACCTGCGGCATGGTTGTGCCTGAGCCTTTGGCGATCCGTTGCCGGCGACTGCCGTTGATGCAATCGGGATTCCGGCGTTCCTTCATGGTCATGGAGTTGATAATGGCCTCAGTGCGTGCCATCTCCTGTTCAGGAACCTTCATGTCCCCAAGCTTGCCTGTGAGAGCGCCAAGTCCGGGGATAAGTTTGAGGATGCTTTCCAGTGACCCGATTTGCTTCATGCGGCGCATCTGGGTACGGAAGTCCTCAAAATCGAATGTGGCTTTCTGAAGTTTTTTGGCCATAGCCTCAGCTTCTTCAGCCTGAAAGGAACTCTGCGCCTTCTCAATGAGCGTGAGCATGTCGCCCATGCCGAGAATCCGACCAGCTACGCGCTCTGGATGGAAGACTTCGAGATCCGAAAGTTTTTCGCCTGTCCCCACATATTTGACAACCGCGCCCGTCACAGACTTGATCGAGAGCGCCGCGCCACCTCTGGCGTCGCCGTCCATCTTGGTGAGCACAACCCCGGTCAGTCCCAGATCCTTATTGAAGGCATCGGCAACCGTGACCGCATCCTGCCCGGTCATGGCGTCAGCGACAAACAGGATTTCTTGCGGATCAACCGCGGTCTTGATGTCCACAAGCTCCTGCATGAGCGGCGCGTCAATGTGCAACCGCCCGGCAGTATCAAGGATAACCACCGTGCATTGCTGGGCTTTGGCGTCTTCAAGCGCGGCTTGCACAATGTCAACGGGCTTCATGTCCACCGAGGAGGCAAAACAGGGAATGTCAAGCTGTTTGGCAAGCGTTCGCAACTGCTCAATAGCGGCAGGGCGGTAGACGTCAACAGGCACAAGATAGGGGCGCATCTTCTGCCGCCGCAACAGATTGGCGAGTTTCCCAGCCGAGGTGGTTTTCCCCGAACCTTGCAGTCCTGCCAGCATGATGATGCCGGGTTGCGCACCGCGCAGGTTCAAAGCGGTTGTCTCCCCACCGAGCAAGTCCACCAGCTCGTCGTGTACGGCCTTGATGAGTTGCTGGGACGGCGTGAGGCTCTTTTCCACTTCCTGCCCAAGGACACGCTCGCGTACTCGTTCAACAAAGTCCTTGACGACCTTGAAGTTGACATCCGCTTCCAACAGGGCAAGACGTACCTCGCGCAAGCCATCGCGGATGTTCTCCTCGGTGAGCTGCGCCCGGCCGCTCAAGGCACGAAACGCGCCGGACAACCTGTCGGACAGACTTTCAAACATGTACTACTCCAGTGCTTGGTACTTCAGATTTGTAAGCCCCAAAGCGTTACCCACCTTCACCTGAAAAGTCAAGCCAAAACCAGCCAGCCGGACGGTTCCTGTGGAAAGTGTGGCACCCACGCGCCGCACAAGACGCCTTTTCAGAGCTTTTTCACGTTGCAAAGGCTCTCAGGGTACAAGGCGCTAGCGCTTGATCCGTAGCACAACCTCACTCCCCGTCGGAACCCCTTTCAGCGGCGCACAAAGCGCACAAAGCGTTCCCCAAAGGGCTGGGGCAACGTGGGGAGGCAAGGCCATATCTTGCCCGTCTACTTCTACAGCCACCGACTGTACCGCCTTGACAGGCGCGCCAGAGGCGACAACGCACGCCGCCGGCGTTGCTTCGCCCTTCACGGTGCGTTCTGCAAGTCCCGCGCAATCCTTTTCTCCGCACGCCCCACAATCGAGTCCGGGCAAAAGAAAGGCGCGTTCCAGAAGCACATCAACCAGCGCGTCGAGCGTTTCAGCGGTAAAGGATTTGAGACCCGCAAACTGGATTTCGCCATAACTCGCCACCGCAAGCTCCGGCTTCAATTCCTTCAAGCCAGCAGGCAACGCGGTCTGGAGTTCGGGGGTTGGTCGCAGACAGAGAATGCGCGGCAGCCAGCAAAGTGTCTTGCCACCTTCCACCAGCAACACATCTGCATCCAGTAAGGGTACTATATCTTTAAGAAAACACGGATGCCCCCAATGAATCATGGCTTCGCCGCCGTCTTTGGTATGGCTCAAAGCCACGATGGTTCGTCCCGGTCGCATCAATAAAGCGGTGTCTGTATCCGGTTTATCCAGAGGATGGTGCGTGTGTTTGGCGATGGCTACACGAAGCCCGCGCGCCTCAAGACACTCGGACAGTCGGGAAATCAACGTGGTTTTACCCGAATTGCTGTAGCCTACTATTCCAATCGCTTGCATGAGTCCACTCCCGGTAAAAAAATTTGGCTCCCCCCTGCCCTTTTATAAGGGATTCCTCGGAGAGGTACAAAATATCACACTGCCTATCCCAGAACCAAAGACCGTACTAACTCCGAACACTATAAAACTATTGATGAAAAGATTCAACCCTGCCCAGACGTTTTTTTGGCACGCCCTTTGCTACATAGGATGTAATTCCTTTCTTCCTAAAAAACATATCACTTCCTTCCTCCCATAACGGCCCGCCTCACCAGCGGGCTGTTCTGGTTTTGCGGTGCCGGGTGCTTGACTCCCGGCGCGTGAAACCGTACCAATCCCCCACAGAGCTTACGCACGTTCGGACTTGTTGTCTCGAACCCCTATCTTGCAAAAGACTACTACGCAAGGAACTCCTGTTCCTGCATTCTGGAGGAATCCATGACTCAGTGTCCCTGCTGCTCAGGCCGCACATATGAAGATTGTTGTGCTCCCTATGTGGAAGGCCGTGAAAGTGCGCCTACAGCCGAAGCGCTGATGCGTTCGCGCTATACAGCACACGCGCTTGGCAAATACGACTATCTGAATGAAACGGT
>JAVVPW010000051.1:0-11590 GCA_036655575.1 Bilophila sp. | reverse complement strand
ATAATAAGGACTCATTTTTTGCCTCCCATAGTCGGAATAGACAGCCCGTGGAACCATGCCCCGATGAGAATCGTTATACCGCAAGCTCCAACCGGCAACAATCGACAACAACGTTTGCAGTTACGAGCAAACAAAGTTGGCTATTCGGTTTTTCGTTCAGGGCAGGCGTGGAGTCCATACCTTGCGCAGCTTCCTCTATCCCCCAAAATGGCTCTCACTATGGACGTATCCGGGGCTAGTGGTCAGGTTTTGCGCTTCTGAGGCTTTGCTTGGCATAAATTTTGCTATCTATGAATATATTGTTTATAACAGCAGTTTTTGGTATCTTTATGGGACGAAAACTGTGTTTGCCTGTCACTGCCAAACCGAAAAAATGTATCCGCTACGGAGTAAGACGATGGCTCAAAATATCTCAAACGTACAGACCCTGACCCCCCATGAGCTTATTGCCGCTAGTACGCTCGAAAAAGGCAGCGGAAATCGTGGTGCCCAAGAGCTGATGACCCGAAGCACTGGGTTCAAGGTGGCTGAATGGATTGTGGGTGTCCTCACGCTTGGAATTGGTGCTATTCCCTTTGAAATCTACAAGTCCGTCAAAGAAAATCAGGCCATTGACCTTGCAGCCAATGTTGTTGATTTGAAGAACACGCTCCTGACCTTCAAAGAAGGTGAAGTTGCCGAAAAGAAAACCAGGCTGCACGGTAAGACAATCACCTTGCAGCAGGACTGCCGGAACAGACTGACAGCGACCTTCAAAGACGGGCAGACTCTCGACATCCCGTTTGGGGCGTTGCAACTGGCGGAAAAACTGAATAAGGATATTGTATCCCACCCAGAATTGTATGGGAAAAAAGCGGCTCTGGATGTCCTTTTGCCCCATACAACCAGCCCAAAGGTTGACGCTCATGCGCGTTCGCTGTTTCTGACGGCGCTAGAGGCAACAGTAGGCGAGGATCTTGGCAATGTAACCACCATCAGAACGGAATACCTTGGTCATCTTGCGTGCAAGGCTCTGGCAGGGGAAATCAAAAGTGCCTCGGCGCTGGACAGCTTTATAACGAGCCTGCAAAGACCAAATACTATCAATGCTGAGGACTGTCTTGACCTGTTGCAGAGTCTGGAACAAGCCGAGAAGGCGGATGCCGCAGGTGTCGCAACATCCGTTATTCTGCCGAAGCTGGATTACACGAGTAAAGCGCTGGAGGCGCAGAATCCAAACATTACGAAAGTTCGTAACTTTGTCGCTGATATTATTTATGACAACGACACATGGACTCATGATACGACATCAAAACCCGGAGAACGGCTGTATCATACCCTGACAAAACACAAAGATACCCTTCTTTTACTCTATGACAACAGCAAGTTTCTTGGCACAAAGAACGAACTGCTTGACAACGCAGGGTTCCCTAAAGAACTCGCTGCAAAACTTAAAACCGTGTTCAACGTTTCTATTCTAGCTCCGTTGTCAATAAAAGGAAAAGAAAGCCTTTCTGACTTGCTGGATACGGCTTTCAAGGGTGGTCAGCTTGCAGCCGCTGAAAGCCAAATCGACACGGCTCTGGAAACAATGGCTAGAGCTATTCAGGAACAAATCACTGACATCATTTCTCAGACGTTTTCCGACGCAAACAAGGTCGCCGCTGACAGTGACCTTGAGTCGCAGGACAGCACAAGCGCACTTGCTCCGTCCGAAAGCTCCAGAAAAAAACTGGACGCCATGCTGGAGGCCAGCGTAACCGATGTGAACAGCCACGGGTACGGCAAGTTCATGAAAGAGTCGATGGTCAACTATTTTTCGCAACAGGCTCCCATCGACAAACGGGCCATGATAGCGGCATCTTTGCGATACACAGCCGCAAACGCCCCGCAAACCGCTCAGTTGGGTGCTTTTCTAAAGGGTGCCGGGCCAATCATGCAGAAAATGCTTCAGGGATTCAACACCGCGAATATGGACCCCATCTTTGCGGACGCCCTGAGCGACATGAAAACCAACCTTGCACCAATCCATGAGCGCATTGTCAAGGCGCAGCTCTATGGCATGGTGCAAGATTCAAAAGGCAGCATAACCAGCATTGAAGTGGTCAAATCACTAGGGGCGGCATCCGTTGGGCAGGCGTTTTTGTGCAAGGTCACCACACCGCAGAGTGACGAACCTGTGGACTGTGTTATCAAGCTGTTGCGCCCCAATGTGAAAGTGCGTGCGGATCGTGAACGGAAGATTTTTGAAGATGTGGCAAAGGGCATTCCGGGTATGCAGGTCACGTTTGCCGGTCAATTGAACCGCATTATGGACGAACTTGACCTGACCAAAGAAGCCAGGAATGTTGAGGTGAGTTCTGTATACGACAATGGCCCTTTTAAGAACGTCCACTCGATGAAGACGTTTTCGCTGATCGACGCCAGCCCAAGTTCCATGGTGCTTGAAAAAGCCCCCGGCGTGACCATTGATGCCTTCTATAAAACAGGGAAAGCGCGCATAGAAGAAATCCTCAGCGACAGCAAAGGCGTTACTCTTGACGTTGGTTGCGAAAAAATCAATACCCTGCTGGGACTATACGATGAATTGAAAGCATTGCAGTCAGGTTTGCAGAACAGCGCTATGGCATGGGTGGCAGAAGGTGTTTTTGGCGGCGGGTTTTATCATGGCGATTTGCATGCGGGGAATATGATGTTTGATAAGGATCATGGCGTAACCATGATCGATTATGGAAACGCCACCGCGCTGACACCCGCGCAGCAGACGGACATTACGCTCATGATGACCTCTGCCGCAGCCGCAGATACCCAGAAGTTTCTTAAAGGGTACAGAAATCTGCTCTCGCCGGAAGGCCGCGCAACCTTTGATGCCAAAAAAGCAGACCTTAAAGCAGAAGTGGAAACAATCATGAGTCTGGGCAAAATGGAGGATGCAGGAAAACGCATAGCCCTCTGTCTGGTGACCGCCGCCAAAATGGGTATCGAGTCACCCGGCCCTATATTCAATTTTTCGCAATGCCAGATTCGTCTGCAAGGCACCATTGATTCCATGAACGAATTTGCGGACACGTTGCTGAAGAGCATTGCCACGATTCTTGGAGGTATGAAATGGACCGACGTCAACACAAACAAAGTAGAGCGGCTTCCTCAAGACGTATTCACCAAGGAATCCATTCAAAAATGGATTGATGACGAGTCTCTTGATGCTTTTGCGGACGGATTCCTTGAACTGCATGAAACAGATCCCTCTTCGGCGACCGAGTATGAAAAGGAACTCATCGCACTGCGGGATATAACGAAAAAAACCGCAGAGGCCATACACCCGCAGGTAACCTTCAGTGATTGCATGGCAGAGGTATTGCAGACAAATATGGCGGCAACGCTGAACCGGATTGGGGTTGGCGGGGCGCGGGCTGTGCAAAACGCACAGAAGACGCAGGAGAAGCTAGCCGAGCTGGAAGAGCAGGAAAAAGAGCGGATAGCGCAAGAAAAAGAAGATAAAGAATGGGCTGAGGAAGTAGCGAAAAGCAACCAGATGGCCGAGACAGGACACAAGGCCACGGAAGAGTGGAATGCGAAGCAGACTCTGCTCAAGGCGCAACAAAATCCGCAACCGCAACAGGTATAAACAACGCCCAGCTTGCGGGAAAACCTACACCGTTTTGCAGCAGACATTCAGTCTGAAACCTCTTTTGAACACCTATTGCAACCCCAAGGCAGGAAATCCATGAGTCTTTTCGATCAACTCAAGTTCAGGTCTACAGGCACTCCCCTGACGGACACTTCCGTTGTGAAATCACGCGAAGACGTCTTGCAGCTCAAAAAAACGACTTCCGGCGCCATACGCCTGAGCGCACAGGAAGTGGAGCCCAAGGCGAGTAGCGCAACGTCTGGCAATATTGTTGTCGATGACATTGACCTTGGCCCCTCGGATGGCATTCAGCTCAGATTCGCCAAGTTGCTGCTCAAGTTGTCCAGAGCGAGCAAAATGCAGGCCGATGAATACATGAAGCAAGTTGAGGGCATTCAGGGAAAGCAGAAAGAAGCCGCCGCCATGATTGAAGAAGCCAGAAAACAGATGAATGCCTGCGGTGACGACAAGTCGAAGACAACACCCATGTACAACGATTTAAAAGCCTATTTTGCAAAAGAAAACCTCAAAATGGGCACAGCGAAAAGCTCCTCTGACCCTGACTCCTACACAAAAGAGCAATGGGAATTCAACCTGAAGTCCCTCACCAACCATCAGGAACAACTGGGCACCAAAACGCAGAGCCTTATGGTCTTTCTGCAAGACTTTGTCGGACAGTACAACGCAAACCTGACGGGTGCCAAAACGGCAATCACAGACTTCAACGACACCCTGAAAGCTCTCATGCGGTAAGACACTGTAACAAAGTAACAAAAAAGGAAAAATACATGAGTGGTATCAGTTCAGTGCAGAGCAACGCCGCCACGGCAGGTGTTGCAAATGACCTCGACCTTGGCCCTACAGACGGCATTCAGCTCCGGTTTGCCAAATTGCTGCTCAAACTTTCCAATGCAAGCAAGTTGCAGGCCGATGACTACATGAAGCAGGTGGAGGGCATTCAGGGAAAGCAGAAAGAAGCCGCCGCCATGATTGAAGAAGCCAGAGCACAGATAAACAAGTTCAACGACCCAAAGTATGTTGAATTTTCCATGTCTCCCGAAATGAAACAGTACTTTGAGGATGAAAAACTCAAGCTCGGAACCATCACAAAAATGACAACAACAGTAGAAAGCACTTCATGCTCGGAGACAGCGACTCAAATCACTATGGGTAATACGCCGCGTGCCGTCTTCACAAAAGAGCAATGGGAATTCAACCTGAAGTCCCTCACCAACCATCAGGAACAACTGGGTACAAAAACACAAAGCCTTATGGTCTTTCTGCAAGACTTTGTAGGACAGTACAACGCAAACCTGACGGGCGCCAAAACGGCGATTGCCGATTTTAATGATACTCTGAAAACCCTCATGCGCTAAAGGATGCAACCATGGACAACACGACTCTGGAACAGCAGATAGCGGCACTGAAACTCGAAATTTCCAATCTGGACAGACTGTTTGAGGCACAACTGAGTGAAATGGATCTGACGCTTGAGGGGCTTTTGTCTGAACCCCTGTCTGACGATGTGTACAGTGAAAAAATGATGACTCTGGCGCAAGAGGCTGCTACGCGGGCAGGGCAGGAACGAGCTGCAAAGTACACGACCACAAAATCGGTACCCCTGCCGGGGGCTGGTCGCAAGGGTGCCATGCGGCTGTAGGCTAATCCTCCACACAGGCTTTCTTTTCTGACGACTCTCACCATTCTGCACAGGAGAAGACATGCAGTCCACACAATCCCCCGAAGTTCAAGAGCTTGACCTTACCTCAGAAGATCTGGAAATCCTGATTCAGGCTCTCGGTAGCGGAGCCACTATTGCAGATGTGACCAACATGCAGCCGGAAGCGCTTGAAGGCCTGTACACCTTGGCCTACAACATGTATCAAGCTGGAAATTTTGACAATGCCGAAACGCTGTTCAGAACCATGTGCCTTTACAAGCACAATGATCGGCGTTTCTGGCTGGGGCTTGCCGGCACACTGCAAGCGCAGGAACGCTACAAAGAGGCCATAGATGCGTATTCCATGGTTGGCCTTTGCACCAGTCTGAAAGATCCCGCTCCCATGTTTTTCACCGCACAGTGTCTTCTCAAAATGGGTGATAAAGAACACGCCATAGACATGCTGGAGGCTGCTCTGTTTCTATGCAGCGAAGCAACCCCGGAACACGTTACCTACAAAACCACTGCTCAGGAACTCTTGCACATGCTCAGGAACAAAAAGCAGGGGGCTTAAATGAGTACGGACATACGCCTCAATTCAGGAGCAGGTTCCAGCATTGATCCTGCACAGGAGACGTCCACAGCAACATTGCTGGCGACCGGCGAATCCTCCGCAAAACGGTTGACTCAAACCGCACAGGAAGACACCGAAGCGCAAATAATCCAGAAAATGTTTGCTGCTGTTGGACACTTTTTTTCCAACGCGACAACATCGACAAGTGGCGTCAAAAGCACTGCCCCAACGGACTCTCTGCCAACGCTGCCAGCACCTGTCGGCGGGCTGGACTTGAACAATCTTATGAAAGCCCTTGCTTTTGAAACACGCAAACAGGCCTGCAAGGACGGTGTCAACAGTCTGGAAAATCGAAGCAAAGATCAGGAGCAAGTTGGCAAAGAGCAGCTTGAGGAACTGTCCAAACAGATTGCCGCCATGGAAAAAAAGGATTTCTGGGGCGGGATCCTGAAAATTTTTCAGTGGATTGGTACCATCATCGGGGTCATTGCCTCCGCCGCCACTCTGGTTGCAGGCACCCTTTCCGCCAATCCGGCGCTCATTACCGCGGGGGTTATCGGGTGCGTAATGGCGGTGGAGAGTATCGTCTCTCAAGCCACCGATGGAAAAGTTTCACTGCTGAATGGTTTTACAGAATTGTTCAAGGCGTGTGGCATGGATGAAGAAACAGCCAAGATAGCAGGCATGGTTGTACAGGCGGTCATTATGGTAGCCACTATTGCCGTGAGCGTGGCGAGTGCCGTTAAAAGTGCCGCTGGCACAGCAACGCAACTCAGCAATGCCGTTCTTACAAAGATCATGGACATCACCATGAAAAGCCAGCGGATACTGAACTTCACTTCGGCTGGTCTGGGGGTTGCTCAAGGATCGCTTGGCATTGCAAACGCCGTCTTCCAGAACGAGGCAGACAAGGCCAAAGCCAGTTCAAAAGAACTTGAAGCGCTTATGGAGCAAGTTCGACAGGCCTTTGAAAACGAACAGACGCTTTTGAAAAACGAAATGGAGCGGGTCGCCAGCCTTATGGAAAAAACCACTGAACTGGTGAAGGACTGCAACCGCACCCAGAGCAACATCGTTTCAACCACGCCAGCTATGGCATAACGACAAGGATTGCTCCATGAATATACAACTCGACAGAACAACGCCACAGAGCGTGGACAGCACAGCGCAAGAAGTACAGCCGCTGCTTGTTGCGGGCAGCACCGCGCAACAGACGCTTCTCCAGGCTGAAATGCCTGTTTCCTCCTCGGTCGCACAGGACACTCCTGCTTCTCGTAACGGCGCCCCCGCTCTTCCGCAACCGGTGCGCAGCTCTGTGCTCACCCGCAGCGAGTACACAGCCTTTCCCGCGCTGGGGGCTTCCTTTATGGCGCTGATGACCGAGACACAAAGCCAGCAACGCAAACTCAGCGCACAGCAACGCGCTCTGGAAACAGATCTGATGTGCGCCAACATGAATGAACAGGCCAAGAAAATAACCTCAAAGGCCATAACCGGGCTTGTTTTTGGTATTGTTACCAGTTCCCTGAGCATCGCGCAGGGGATTGTTACCGCATCCACCCAAGCCAAAGGCTTGAACAAAATAGCGGAGGATGCGAGATTGGCAGCGGCGAATCCAGATCTCCCCCCCGTGAACATCCAGACAGAACAGATGTTGCTCACCCAGAAAATTGCTATGCAAAACTCGGTGTTTTCAGCAGGGAGCACCTCCCTCAGCAAGATTGGCGAGGCCACTTCCGGTTTCATGGATGCAGACATCAAGCGCTCAGAAATCAATATTGAGCGGTCTCGCGCCAATGTTGACGCGCTGCGGGCTCTTGAAGAATCTTCGCAGTCAGTTATAACCAAGGCACTTGCCGCTATGGAAGCCATTCAAAGCAGTACAAATCAGGCAACACAGCGCATTCTGGGCTAGGGAAGTTTTTTCATGAAAGGAATCGGCAAGGGCAGGATGAGCGGGAACAGGACACCATCCGGCTCTTGCTATTCTGAAAAAACAATGTAACACTTTAACAATCAATTTCATGCCGCGCGGGCTTTTTTTATACGGAGGAAGCATGTCGTTTGTGCAAAAGATCGCAAATGTGATCAGCAAGACTGCTGGCTGGCGCGTTGTTGTACCCGATGCGGACGGTGTGGTGCGTTTTGCCATGAAGGACGGTCTCGACATGGAGCTGTTTTCTCTAGATGGCAGGACAGCCGTTTTTCGCAGTGAAATCCGCCTCCTCCCTGAGCACGACCTCAGGAGCACGCAACTTGTGCAAAAAGCTGCACAACTGGCTGTGGGGGTCATGAAAAAACGGCGCAGTGTTCTTTCTCTTATGGAGCATCGGCTCATGCTCCACGCCACGGTGCATCTAGATTCCCCAGAGGCTCTTTTTTCGGAAACGGCTGAACATTTTCTGAATGATCTTGCCTGGTGGCGTGTGCAACTCGGTGATGCCTCTGGTGTTCCGGTAACTTCTTCCTTCACTCTGAACAGTTTCGGTTCTGGTCGTTCTTGATGAAAAGGTACAGTGCAGTCTTCTTTACCCTTGTCATCATGATGCTGGCAGGGAACATTCTCACCGGCCTCTCGGCTACGGCAGAGGCGGCACCAAGGTTTTTTTCCAAGCCTGTAACCTTTTATGCCGAACGTCAGGAATTGACTTCAGTGCTTGCCAGCTTTGCCCGGATGCAGGGACTCAGCGCATCTGTTGCGTCCTCCATAAAAGGTACGCTCAGTGGACGCTTTGAAAAGGTAGCCCCCGACACCTTTCTTGAGGGCTTGCGAGCCGCTTTTGGTGTAGGCTGGTACAAAACCGGCTCTACGTTGCATTTTTATCCCGAAAATGAAAGCACGCAGGCGTTTTACTCTCCCAAGGTACTGTCTGCCGCTGAAATCGTTTCCATGTTGCGCAATACAACGGTGGTATCGCCCCAATTGCCACTGGTTCTTGATCCAAGCGGCGGCATGATAACCATTAAGGGGCCTCCAGAGTATATTGCGCAGGTACTTGCAGCAGCGGCAGCGCTGGAAGAATCGTTTGCTTCGCGCATGACCATGAAAGTCTTTCCGCTCAAATACGCCTGGGCGGATGACATCAGCGTCAACAGCATGGACAAAACCATCACCGTGCCCGGCGTTGCCAGCATTTTGCGGGCCATGGTGACTGGTTCCGCCACGTCTTCGTCAAGTGTGACGCAACAGCCCGCCACCGTGCCCAAACTTGGCGGCACAGGGCTTATTGCGCAGGGCAGACAGCAAGAACCCGCACCCGTTCAAGCACAGCCAGAAGCCAGACAGGGGACAGACACTGGCGTAGACAGACCTGTTGCGAACATCATGTCAGACCCCAGAGTCAATGCGGTACTCATTCAGGATGCAGAATACCGTATGTCCTACTATGAAAAAGTCATTCAGGATCTGGACAAGCCCGTGGAGCTGGTGGAAATTCACGCCGCCATCGTGGACATTGACACGAATTTCAAGCGCGATCTCGGCATCAACTACCAGTTTTCGACCGGTTCTGGCGATGGCTGGCAGGGTGGCGGGAGCCTCTCCCCAACAGGTGCCCCGTTCAATCCCACGCCTCCCATGGGGGGGGCGACAAGTGCGGGACTGAATCTTTCCACAATCTATACCAAAGGGGCAGAATACTTTCTGGCACGAGTGCAGGCGCTGGAAGAGAACGGAGGTGCCCGCGTGCTTGGTCGTCCCTCGGTACTCACGGTGGACAATCTTCAGGCCACATTGGAAAACACCAGCACCTATTACCTGCAAATCAGCGGGTATCAGGCAGTCGATCTGTTCAAGGTGGAGGCGGGCACTGTGCTTCGCGTCACGCCCCATATCATTTATGATGCTGGCGGGAAAAAATCCGTCAAACTCGCCATCAACGTACAGGACAACCAGAGCGACAACAACTCCCAGCAGGCCACGGTGGGCGTGTTGCCTCCCATCAAGCAGACACGCATCAACACGCAAGCGATTGTGGGAGCGGGGCAGAGTCTGCTTATCGGTGGGTATTATTACGAGCAAAAAGGCACTACGGACAACGGTATCCCCGTCCTGATGCACATCCCGGTCATCGGGAATCTGTTCAAGACGGCCTCCAAATCAGCCAAACGCATGGAGCGCCTCATCCTCATCACGCCCCGCGTGCTTGCGCTGGAAGACCTGCCTAAAACTCCCGATCATGTTGATGATCCAGATTTTGCCCGTTCCCCCACCCAGCAAAATTATGAGCCGCGTCAAGCACCCGCTGTTGGAGGCTGCTCGCGGCAGGTGCCACGGCCTGCCGATGCCGTTTCTGGTAAAACCGGCGCGGAGGCGAGAAACACATTGTGAAAGACGTTGACACGCCGCAAGTGCTGCTTCGCATTTTTTCAGGTCCGCAAGCTGGCGCGGAAGCAGGACTGCCGCCGGGTTCTTTTGTTATTGGGACAGATGAATCCTGCGACATCATTTTTGCACAAAGCGGACTTGAACCACGGCATCTGGAGCTGATCGTCAAGCCGCCGTTGTTGCGTCTGGACACGAACCGCAAAGACGAAGAAAGCGGTTCTGACTCGTCTTTTATTCCGCCCACAGTGGTTCCGCTTGACGGCGATGTGCGTGCAAACAACGAAGTTCTCGCCTCCGGCTCTTCGCTCATGCCCGGAGTCCCCCTGTTTGTAGGCACGATCTGTGTTGCGCTGGCCCGCCCGGAGAGTGTTGCGGCAGACTGGAACGCCGTGCGTGAGGCGCTTCAGGCGCTTACGGTGCCGCAACCGGAGCGTTCCGGCAGTCAGCAAGCTGCACAACAGTCAGGTCAAGCTGCAAGCCCGGAAGAGGCACTTCCTGCCCGTACCGATGACAAAAATGTAGGCACCCAGGTGGACATTGGCGCCAATAAAGTTGCCGTTTTCGTTCCCGACAGTGCCATCAAGACACTTCCTCCACGAAAATGGCAAAAATCAAGTCTTTTCACAGTGTTCTTTGTTATAGCAGTGCTGGGGCTTTTGATCTTTCGGTACGTTCCAGATACAGACGCGCAAAAATCCGTGCAGGCTCTGCGACAGACACTGGCGGAAAACGGGTTCGAGAAAATTGACATTTTGCTGGAAAAGCATACCGTTGTCTTAAAAGGTGTCCTGCGTGACGATGATGAACGAGCCAGACTCCTCACGTTGGCGCGAAACATGCAATATCCAGTTCATCTGGAGATCGGCATCCGGCAAGACAGAAAAAACGCCATTGAAGCCGCTTTTTCCGGGCGGGGCTTTCAGCTTGAAGTGACAGACGATCCCGCCGCGAATGTGTTGCTCATTGCCGGGTATATGCAGGATCGGCTGGTGGAAGAATGGGCTTTTTCGTCCAGTCGAGACGATGTTCCCGATTTTGAGTCCAGCAGTGCTGGGGTTGTGCAGAGGCGCATCCGGTATGCCGAAGACGTGGCGACCATTTTGCAACCAGCGCTGACCAGTGCCAATCTGGCCTTTGTTGCCGTGCGATACTTGCCGGGATATGTGGAATTGCGGGCAGAGCTTGACGGCGAACAAAAATCGCTCCTTCAGGACGTTCTTGCGACTGTACGGGAACAATTAGGCGTCCCGGTACCCGTAAAGCTGATGACCCCAAAGCAGGATACCGCTGCGCAGGGGAAATCAAAATCGGTGAAGGGCGATGCCCCGGTAGCAGAACCACCATCGGCGACACCCTCGTTCCGAGTAGCGGAAGTTGTTCTGTCACCCATCCCGTTTGTGCGTCTCGCCACCGGTGAGC
>JAVVPW010000050.1:0-11788 GCA_036655575.1 Bilophila sp. | reverse complement strand
TTTTGATGAAAAAACGTCCCTCCCACAAAGGAAAGGCGCACGCGCCTTTTTGGAGCGCACAAGGTCAGGCCAAAAAACCAGCGGGAAAACACGTTGCACCGCAAGATGCGGATCGTGCGGTAGCGGCCTTGTCCGTTGCCGGCGGGCTTGACGCGAAAGAAGTGCTCGAACTCATGTCCAAAGTGCAGCACCCTGTCCGCCTTGACGATCTGGTTCGCTTTCTGGATCTCTCCCGGCGGGACAAGCGGGCGCTCGAAGAGCTGCTAGACGCGCTTGTGGCGCAAGGCCGCGTCTTGCGTTTGCGCGGTGGCAAATGGGTCACGGCAGCGCAGGCCAATGTCATCACCGGAGTGCTGTCGATACAGCGTTCCGGCGTGGGCTTTGTGACCCCGGATACGCTGCTTGTTCCAGACGCTGATCCTGATACCCCCGCAGATCCTGACGCACCCGCGAAGACCGCCTTGTTGCAGCGGCCTCGTCAGGGGCGCCGCAAGGACAGCGCGATGGTGCCGGATATTTTTATCCACCAGAATGGCCTTGGGGATGCGTGGCACGGCGACCGGGTTGAGGTTGTCACGCAGACACCTGAAGACCGGGGACACCGCGCTGGTCACGGTGCCTATCGGTCACAGGGGCGCAGTCCTGAAGGCCGGATTGTGCGGGTGCTCGAACGTCGCCAGAAAGAGCTTGCGGTACACGTCACGCACCGCACCACGGCGCGGGGGGTGTTGTGTCGTCCTGCTGATCCGCGACTGGATTTTTTGCTGGATGTGGGTGTCTCAGGCTTGCCAGAAAAACCGAAGAGGGGGGAATTGCTGCTGGTCACTCCCGCAGACAAACTGGAAGACGGGCTGTGGGCGGGGGTAGCGCGGGTTTCACTCGGACTTGAAGACGATGCGCGAGTGCAAGAACGTCTGGTGAAGCTCAATCACGAGATCCCGCTGGAGTTCCCGCCCAATGTGCTGGCGGAAGCGGCACAACTGGAAGAACACACGGCGGATCAGGCCGATCTGGACGGCGTTACGGCGTCTGACGCATTCCCGCCGCCCTTAGCAGCGCTTTCCACCGTGTCCACGGCGAAACGGCAGGATTTACGGGCGTTGCCGTTTGTGACCATTGACGGTGCGGACGCACGCGATTTTGACGATGCTGTCTTTGTCACGCCTGTCACCGGAGCTTCTGACAGCGTGAGGTGGGAACTCTGGGTTGCGATTGCGGATGTGAGCCACTTTGTCCGACCTGACCACAAGCCCGGTGCGGCGCTCGATCGTGAAGCCCGTGAGCGCGGCAATTCCTATTATTTCCCCCTGTCCGTGGAACCGATGTTGCCGGAAATCCTCAGCAATGGCCTGTGCAGTCTGCGTCCTGATGAAGATCGGCTGGTCATGACTGCCCGGATCGGGTTTGACGACCACGGGGTGCCGCGTCGGGCCGCGTTTTTCCCCGGTGTGATCCGTTCGCGGGCTCGACTGACCTATACGGGCGTACAGGCGGCGTTGCCGGACGCGCTGGCGGACAGAGAGCCTTTTGCGAACGCCGAGGCACTGCCGCCTGAAGAGGTGGTTCCAACGGCCTTGCACGCGCCTATCAAGGACGCGGCACAGCTCGCGCACATTTTACGTCGCCAGCGGCAGGAGCGGGGGAGTCTGGATTTTGATCTGCCAGAAGCCCAATTTGTGGTGGAGAGAGTGAGCGGAAGCGTCACGGACATCGTGCGCCGGGAGCGGTTCTTTTCCCACAAGATGATTGAAGAATTTATGCTGGCGGCCAACGAGGCGGTGGCGCGGTTCCTGACAGAAAAGGGCTTGGCGTTTCCGTACCGCGTCCACCCCGCGCCTGATCCTGAGCGTCTGACGCGGTTGTTGCGCACGCTTGCAACCACAGATCTGGCGCAGATCGGGCATCTTGCCGTGCTGTTTGCCGCAGCAGGTCAAGAACGAGGGGGGGACAGACGGGACAGGCGCGGCGGCGGTGGTTTTGACAAGCGCAGGCAAGGGCATGGCTCTGGAAAACCCGCTCCTTCCGAAGGAAAGCCTGTTGATCCCGCTGTGCTACGCGAGATTCTGGCGCAGGCTGCGGGCACACCGCAGGAGTACCTTGTCGGGCGGCTGGTGTTGCGCGCCATGATGCAGGCGCGGTATTCGCCTGAACTGGACGCGCATTTTGGGCTGGCGTCCGCTTGTTATTGCCACTTCACTTCGCCCATCCGGCGGTATGCCGATCTGCTGGTGCATCGGGCGCTGAAGTTTGCGCTGGGTTGCCGTCAGGCACCGGTGCTTGCGGGGCTGAAACTCCTTGCGGCGACGGATCAGTGCAACGCCAGAGAGCGCGCCGCGACTGAGGCCGAACGCGAGATCACCCGGCGTCTGGGCTGTCTGCTGCTTCAGGAGCATGTCGGCGAGACGTTTACAGGCATTGTTTCCGGGGTGATGGACTTTGGTTTCTTTGTGGAGTTTGACGCCATGCCTGTGGAAGGGATGGTGCGTCTGGACAGCTTTACAGATGACTGGTTTGAATACGATGCGGACAGGCAGGAGCTGCTTGGTGCGGGCACGGGGCGGCGGTTCCGTCTGGGGCAGGCTGTTTGTGTGCGGCTGGTCGCGGTGACGCTTGGGCGGCTGGAAGTGACGCTTGAAGTGGCAGAATCGCCTACAGATACGGAGAAAAAATCCAGCTTGCGGCGTTTCGCAGGCGGACGGGCAGGGAAGGGAGCTGTGCCGGCGCCGGGGCGCAACGGCTTTTCACCTCGTCGTAAAAGGCGGTGAGCTGGCTTGTCAGCGCGGGGTCGAGGACTTCCATGACCAGCTCAAAGTTGAGGTTGAGACTGCGCGGGTCAAGGTTGGCGGAACCGAGCAGGGTGTAGGTGTCGTCGATGAGGAGGAGCTTGGTGTGCGCAAAGGGCGGTGGTTGATAGAAAATCTGCACACCTTGCTCTTCTAGCATGGGCATGTGGTGGCGCATGGCCCAGTCGAGCAGGCGGTGGTTGTTCTTGCCGGGAAGAATCACGCTGACATCCACATCCCGGAGCACGGCGCTGACAAGGGCTGTTGCCAACGGATACGGCGGCAGGAAGTACGGGCTCATGATGCGTACTGAGCGCCGCGCTGTGGAGATCTGGGCGCAGATCAGATCCTGAATCGTCGCGTCCGGCGCACCGGGGCCATCCATCAGGATGCGACACAGTGACGAGCGGGGATTTTGTGCCGGAAAAGAGGAGAAAGACCCTGTCTGGTTCGTCTGTCCCACTTGTCCTGTCTGTTCTGTCTGTTCTGTCTGTCCTGTCTGGAGAGCCACGCTTGCAGAGCGTCCGCTTTCTGGAGGCAGGACGGGGAGCTGAATCGGGCTTCCCGTAGCAAAGCTCCAGTCCATAAGAAACGCGAGTTCAAGCTGTACGGCAATGGGGCCGATACAGCGAAAGTGGAGATCTTGCACCCGGTTGGGGCGCTGTCTGGCGGTGAGGTGGTGCTCTGAGATGTTCATGCCGCCGGTAAAGGCGATCTGGTCGCACACAAGCACCTTGCGGTGGGTGCGCAGATTGATGGAAAACTGCGGTGGAAACAGGCGCGGTGGCAAAAAATACGCCAGTTGTGCCTTGCCAAGGCGTGTACGCCAGCGCGCCAGCGGGTGAAAGGAACCCACGCCGTCCATGAGGACACGCACATCACACCCGCGCTCGGCGGCGTTTTTGAGGGCTTCTGCAAAGCGCTTGCCCACAACATCGTAGCCAAAAATGAAGCTGGACAGATAGACTTGACGGTGCGCCGCGTCGATGGCGTCAAGCATCACAGGATAGGCGGCTTCGCCGTTGTGCAGCGGGGTCAACGTGTTGCCACCCGTCATGCAACGCCCGGTGATGTGTTTGCCGGGGCGCGCCAGTGGCACAAGGTCGGCTGGCAGGCAACGCTCAGAGACAAAGCCCCACGGCTTGGCAACCAGCGACTTTCCGTGCAGATCCACCAGCCCACCCGTGAGTTGCTGGGCCGCATGCTCCATGATCTTGACCGCACGGCTGTCCACCCGTGCGATCCCAAAAAGCCAGTACAACACTGACCCTACAAACGGCACAAGCAACGTGACCGCGACCCACCCCAAGGCTGAACGCGAGTCCCGCTTGTGCAGCAACGCATGTCCCGCACTGTAGATTGCCACAACATGCAGCGCAATCAGCCCGGTGATGACAAGAAAGGTCAGCATAGCGGATCTGGGGGAAGGGGAACCTTTCTGCAGCAAGCGTCCTCTTCCCTTCCCCCACGTTCTAGATATTTTCGCTTAATGAACAACGAGCACAGGCACGTCGGAGACGGTCAGGACGCGGTGGGTGACGCTCCCAAGGAAGAGGCCTTCAAGATCATTACGACCTCTGGAACCCATGACCACGATGTCTGCCTTGAGGTCGGTGATGGCCTTGATGATCCCGGTTCCGGGCGAGTTGGCAAAGATGGTCTTGGTCTGGTAAGGCAGTTTTTCTGCGGCGATGATGTCTGCCACAGGTTGCGTCAGAAGAAGAGCGTCCTTGACAACATCCGCTTCCGCTTCTTTACGCGCTTCGCCGCCAATGACAGAAGGAATGGAAGGCAGCACGGTGATGATAATGATTTCGCCACCTTGGCGCGCCAGTTTGAGGGCGTGAACCACCGCGTGCATGGAGTGTTCAGAACCATCCACGGGCAGGAGAATACGACTGTATACCATAACAAGGCTCCTTATGATCGTATGTATATTGTTCTGCATTATAGAATACACACTCGCACCGCAGGAGACAAGCCCCTGAGAGGCACCTTTTTGTGAGGCGGGGCTTGTGGGCAGCAAATTGACAAAGAGGCATGGGCAGAGTACATATATCCATTACATACTTTTACGGCCTTCGGCCTGGCGATTCTGCCCCGAAAGGTGTCCCGGGAGGGCGCGATGTCCACAATTTTGAGTAAGGGCCTGACGTTTGATGATGTTTTGCTGGTTCCCGCCTATTCCGAAATCACGCCCGACATGGTGGACGTGTCAGCATGGCTGACACCATCCATCCCACTGAACATTCCTCTCATTTCCGCAGCGATGGATACTGTTACCGAATCGGCAATGGCTATCTCCATGGCGCGTGCCGGAGGAATCGGTATCGTACACAAAAACATGAGTCTTGCGCGGCAACGTCTGGAAATTGAAAAGGTCAAAAAGTCCGAAAGCGGCATGATCATTGATCCCATCACCGTGGAACCCGATGACACCGTAGAGCACGCGCTCGAACTCATGCACACCTATCGCGTGTCCGGTCTGCCTGTGGTGCGGGACAAGCGACTGGCGGGCATCTTGACCAATCGAGACGTGCGCTTTGTGGAAGATCTCGCCAACACCCGCGTCAAAGACGTGATGACCAGCGAAAATCTGGTCACCGTGCCGACGGGTACCACACTTGAAGAAGCCAAACAGCACCTGCACACCCACCGCATCGAAAAACTGCTGGTGGTTGATGAAGACGGACAGCTTGCGGGTCTTTTGACCATGAAAGACATCGACAAGGTGCAAAAATACCCCAACGCCTGCAAAGACGGCAAAGGTCGCCTGCGGGTGGGCGCGGCTATTGGTGTGGGTGCGGACGGTGAAGCCAGAGCCGAAGCGCTGCTGGCTGCGGATGTCGATGTGCTGGTGCTTGACTCTGCGCACGGGCATTCTCGGAACATCATCGACGCTGTGGCTCGTGTGAAAGGTTCGTTCCCGCAGTGTCAGCTCATTGCCGGCAACGTGGCTACCTATGAGGCCGCACGGGCGTTGCTCAAAGCCGGAGCAGACGCGATCAAGGTGGGCATTGGCCCCGGTTCGATCTGCACCACCCGCGTGGTGGCTGGCGTTGGCGTGCCGCAAGTCACCGCGATCATGGAGTGCTCAAAGGCAACCCGCGAGATGGATCGCTGTTGCGTGGGCGACGGTGGCATCAAGTTTTCCGGGGACGTGGTCAAGGGGCTGGCGGTAGGGGCAAACTCCATCATGGTGGGGAGCCTCTTTGCTGGAACCGAAGAAAGCCCCGGCGAAACCATCCTGTATCAGGGACGTACCTACAAAATTTATCGGGGCATGGGTTCCATTGACGCCATGAAAGACGGCAGTTCCGACCGTTATTTTCAGGAAAAAAGCAAGAAACTCGTGCCAGAAGGCATCGTGGGGCGCGTTCCGTTCCGGGGGGTGGTCTCAGATACCATCTACCAGCTTGTCGGTGGCATTCGTTCCGGCATGGGCTATTGCGGTGCAGCGAACCTTCAGCAATTGTTTGAAAATTCGCAGATGGTGGAGATTTCCAGTTCGGGATTGCGCGAAAGCCATGTCCACGATGTCATCATCACCAAAGAAGCCCCCAACTATCGGGTCGATAATTCATAACGTACCATAAGGATTTTGTATGCCCAGCAAAGTTGTCATCATAGACTATGGCTCTCAAGTTACCCAGCTCATCGCAAGACGGGTGCGCGAGGCGGGTGTGTATTCAGAAATCCATCCGTGCGTGGTGACAGCTAGAGCTGTCCGAGCCATGCAACCCTCAGCCATCATCTTGTCCGGCGGCCCTGCGAGTGTGGGGGAAGGCGACGCGCCAACGCTCGACAAGGGCTTGCTCGAACTCGGTGTGCCTGTGCTTGGCATCTGCTACGGGATGCAGCTTCTGGCGCAGAACCTTGGCGGCGGACTTGTCCAGTCGAGTGTGCGCGAGTATGGCCCTGCGGATCTGCATCTGGTGGCGGGGTCGCGGTTGTGGGACGGCATTGATTGCACCACACCCTCGCGGATGTGGATGTCGCACGGCGATACAGTGCAAACCCCGCCCCCCGGCTTTGCCATCACCGCAAGCACGTCCACGTTGAAAATCGCGGCGATGTCTGACGAAAGCCGCCAGCTCTACGCCGTGCAGTTTCACCCGGAAGTACACCACTCTGAAAACGGTGAACGGATACTGCAAAACTTCCTGTTCAAAATCGCCAAAATCACGCCAGACTGGACGATGTCGTCCTTTGTGGAGCGCGTGATTCGTGAAGTCCGTGAAACCGTGGGTGACGGGCATGTGGTGTGCGCGTTGTCTGGCGGGGTGGATTCCACGGTCGTGGCGGTGCTGCTGCACAAGGCCATTGGCAAGCGCCTGCATTGCATTTTTGTTGACAACGGCGTGTTGCGTTCTGGTGAAGGCGACGAGGTTGTGGACTATTTGCGTGAGCATTTTGACCTCAACCTGAAGTTTGTGGAGGCGCAGGATCGTTTTCTTGACCTGCTTGCTGGCGTGGAAGATCCCGAAAAGAAGCGCAAGATCATTGGGCATACCTTCATTGACGTGTTTGACGAAGAAGCCAAGGCCATCGGTCAGGTGGACTGGCTGGCGCAAGGGACGCTGTACCCTGATGTCATCGAATCCGTGTCCCACAAGGGGCCGAGCGCGGTCATCAAGAGCCACCACAATGTGGGCGGCTTGCCGGACAAGATGAAGATGAAGCTGATTGAGCCGCTGCGTGAACTCTTCAAGGATGAAGTCCGCAAGGTGGCGGCGGAACTGGGGATGCCCGACTCTGTGATCTGGCGGCACCCGTTCCCCGGCCCCGGTCTTGCCATCCGCGTGGTGGGTGAAATCACGCGGGAGCGCCTCGACATTTTGCGCAAGGCAGATCGCATTGTACAGCAAGAACTCCGCGAATCCGGCTGGTATCGCAAGATATGGCAAGGCTTTGCGGTGTTGTTGCCCCTAAAGACCGTGGGTGTCATGGGCGACGGGCGGACGTATGAGCATGTGATTGCGCTGCGTTGCGTGGACAGTGTGGACGCCATGACTGCGGACTGGGCACGTCTCCCTGCGGATCTGCTCGAACGGATGTCTAGTCGGATCATCAACGAAGTCAAGGGTGTAAACCGCGTTGTCTACGACATCTCGTCCAAACCCCCAAGCACCATTGAATGGGAATAAGCGTCTTGCGGCGCGGCCTCTGGTTTCAAAGGCCGCGCTACAGGCGCTTGTTTTGCGTTGTTTTGTGCGCTGCGTCAGATGAGCCTTAGCGCATCAACATAGAATGAGGATCTCCCATGTTTGGTATTGGCGGTACGGAATTACTTGTTATTCTGGTTGTGGCGCTCATTGTTCTTGGCCCTAAGAGCGTCCCGCAGATTGCGCGGACGCTCGGCAAGGCTATGGGCGAATTTCGGCGTGTGTCCACCGAATTTCAGCGCACGCTGAATACGGAAATAGAAGTGGACGAACACGAGAAGCGCAAGCAGGAAGCGGAAAAAGAACTGTTTGGCACCGCGAAGATGGAATCCACTGGGGCAACCTCAGTCCCCACCCCCGGCGCCTCTACCCCTCCTCCCGCTCCGGCGACATCGACCGCTGAAGGTGCAACCCCTGCCGCACAGGCCGTGCCTGCCGCACAGACTGCGCCTGCCGCACAGACTGCGCCTGCCGAACAGGCCGTGCCTGTCGCACAGGCCGTGCCTGCTGATGCGGCACAAACGGCGACCCCTGCGAACACGGGAGTCGCGCCTGAAACACCTCTTATGGCAACAACAAAGGTTTCGGCATGACGGACGTGCCCGTACAAACACCTGTCGCGGCGAAAGAAGCCACGGAGACGGAAGAAATTCTGCTGGATGCAGCCATGATCGCAGAACCAGCGCCGTCTGCCGCGCCACAAGCACCCGCACCAGCGGCACCCGAAGTGCCCGAAGTGACCGAAGAAGCGCCAGCGGCATCTGAAGTGCCAGCGGCACTCGAAGTGCCCGTGGTACCCGGTGAACAGGGCGTTGAGCCACTTGTGGAAGGCGCGTTTTCGTTGTGGTCGCCGGATGTCAGCGCACAGGCGCCCGACGCGGCGTCACCTCCCGCACCGGCTCTTGCTTCAGATCTGTCCGACACGGCACCACATTTCGTGTCTCCTGAAGACGAGGATCAGCTTGACGTGCCCACGCTTTCTGCTGCTGGCAACGGGGGGCAACCTCCGAGTCTCCCTCCCTCTGCGCCGGAGTCTGCGCCGGAACCGGAAGAAGAGAAGCCCATGACCTTGCTTGAACACCTTGGGGAGTTGCGTTCGCGGCTCACACGGGCGTTTGTCATGGTCATCATCTGCTTTTTCGGGTGCTACGCCTTTGCCAAAGAGCTGTTCTACTACCTTTCACTGCCTCTGCTCAAGGTGATGACGGCGGACGCCAAATTCATCTATACGGGTGTTGCCGAAGGTTTTTTTGTTGAATTGAAGGTTGCTTTTGTGGCGGCGGTGTTTGTGGCAAGCCCGTATCTGTTCTATCAGATCTGGTCGTTCATCGCTCCGGGGCTGTATGACGAGGAAAAACGCTACGTCACACCACTGGCGCTGTGTTCGGCACTGTTCTTTCTGGGCGGTGCGGCGTTTTGTTATCTGGTGGTGTTCCCCTTCGCCTTTGTCTTTTTCATGAGCTATTCCACAGACAACATTGTGGCGATGCTCTCGATCAATGAATACCTGAGTTTTGCGCTCAAGATGATGCTGGCCTTTGGGTTTATCTTTGAAATGCCGCTGTTTGCCTTTTTCCTTGCCCGGATGGGACTCGTCACTGCGGACAGAATGCGCACGGCACGCAAGTACGCCGTCCTTGCTATTTTCATTGTCGCGGCGATCTTGACCCCGCCGGACGTGTTTTCGCAATTGCTCATGGCGCTCCCTATGCTGGTTTTGTATGAATTGAGTATCTTTGTTGCGGCGGCGGCACGCAAAGCGAAAAAAGCGCCTGATGCCTCCGCTACGGAAGCCTCTTCTGCGGAAGCCTCTGCTGTTCAAGGAGAAAAGATATGAGTCGCATCGGTCGCGTAGCGCGGGAGACAACGGAAACAGCCATCTCGGTGGCGCTCGATCTTGAGGGAACCGGACGGATAGAGGTTGCTACTGGCATCGGGTTGCTCGATCACATGCTGACGCTCACGGCGTTTTGGGCGCAATTCGACCTTGTTTTGAGCTGCAAAGGTGACACGCATATCGACGCGCACCATTCTGCAGAAGACATCGCGTTGTGTCTGGGAAAGGCTTTTGCACAGGCACTTGGCGACCGTACAGGGATCGCACGAGTGGGATTTGCGCGGGTGCCGATGGATGAGGCGCTGGCGGAAGTGACGCTTGATATTTCTGGTCGTCCGTGGCTCGAATGGCGGGGGGATGAGCTGCTGCCGCCGGTGCTTGCCGGGGAAGAGCGGGACTTGTGGCGCGAGTTTTACAAGAGTTTTGCGGCGGCGGCGCGTATGAACGTGCATGTTGCTTTTTTGTATGGGAAAAACGGGCACCATCTGCTGGAGTCGGCGGCCAAGGGTTTTGGTCTGGCGCTGGCGCAGGCGGCAAGTCGTACCGAAAAGAGAATCGGGAACATGGTGCGCAGCACCAAAGGGAGTCTTGACTGATGTTTGGACTGAATCGGCGGAGTGCTGTTTTTGCGGTGTGTGCGGTGTTTGTTTTGCAGCTTGCGTTGCTCTGTGCTTGTCAAAAGAACACGCCACCTTCTCCGGTACTGCCAACGTTGTCGGTGGGTGTGGTTGGGGTGACGCAACCTACGGGAACTACAGATTTGCTTGCGGGTTTCATCCCGGAAAACCGCGTCCTTGCGACACCGAAAGCGCTGACCTCGCTCAATGAAGCCATCATGGGAATGCTGAAGGCGGAAACCAAGCGGACGTATCGTTTTATTTCTGAGGGGAGTGGGGTTGACCCAACCTTGTCACGCAGTGCTGGACACAACGGCGCGCTTGCGCATTGGGTGCAAGTTGGGCGTGATGCCAAGGTGGATCTGCTCATTGTTCCACAGCTCCTCAACTGGCATGAGCGCGCTGGAAGTGGTGCCGGGGTGACCACAGCGGCGGAAGTGAACATAGATTTTTTCCTTATTGACGTGCGTGAAAAGGACGGCGAATTGCTTTCGCGGTCGCATTTCAAGGAAAAGCAGGTCGGACTCAGCGACAATTTCATGAATTTTGACACGTTCATCAAGCGCGGTGGCAAGTGGCTTTCCGCGCAGGATCTGGCTCTGGAAGCTGTGCAGAAGATGATTAAGGAGTTTGGCCTGTGATTTTGTTTCCTGCGGTAGACATCAAGGGTGGGCAGGCAGTGCGTCTCAAACGCGGACGAGCGGATGACGCCACTGTTTTTTCCGATGATCCTGTGGCTATGGCGTTGCAATGGCAGGCACAAGGCGCGACGTTTTTGCATCTTGTGGATCTTGACGGCGCGTTTCAGGGTGTTTCGCCCAATGCCGAGCTGGTAGGGCGGCTGTGCGCTGCTATTTCCATTCCGGTGCAGCTTGGTGGTGGCATTCGGGATGAAGAAACCGCAGCGCGCTGGCTTGGTGCTGGGGTGACTCGTTTGATCATCGGAACCCTGGCTCTTGAAGACCCCGCACGTTTTGCGGCGCTGTGTCACCGTTTTCCCGGACAGATCGGGGTTTCTCTGGATGCAGAGAACGGACGGCTCAAGACTCGTGGCTGGGTTGGAGATACAGATCAGACGCTTGAAGGCGTGGTGCCACGGCTTGCTGATGACGGCGCGGCGTTTCTGGTCTACACCGACATCGAACGCGACGGCATGAAAACAGGGATCAACCTCCCCGCGTTGACCCATCTAGCGCAAACCAGCCCCGTGCCTGTCATCGCCGCTGGTGGTGTCGCAACCCTTCAGGATCTCAAGGCTCTCTATCCCTTGTCTGTCAACGCCAACCTTGAAGGCGCTATCAGTGGTCGCGCTATCTACGAAGGCACCCTCCGCATGCCGGAAGCCTTGGAATGGCTGAAAGGAAAGGCAGAGGAAAAGGCAGAATA
>JAVVPW010000049.1:0-11969 GCA_036655575.1 Bilophila sp. | reverse complement strand
AACCTCATAGCCCTGATTGGCCTCTCCAAGGTTGTAGGCATGGCTCTGAAGACCTACGAAGAAAGTCTGGCTCCTGGGGCAAGACAGTAACTCCTTGCATTGTCTAACAAAGCCTTTCTATTTCTAGAGATAAAGCCCGTGCTCAGAGGAGTGCGGGCTTTTCGTTTGGCTACTTGCTTTGCGCGGTGTCTGTTCATTCAGGTCTTGAGAGACAGCGGGGAATGTGCAAGAGTGGTTCTTGTACGACTGGTTTCCCGCGTGGGACGCACCGCGCCTTCCTTGTTACGACTCCTTGGAGATACCATGACTGATTGCCCCATTGTCCCGTTGAAGAACGGGGATACTATAGAATTGTCCATAAGCGCGCTGGTTTCCGATGGTCGGGGATTGGGGCGGCATGAAGGACTGGTTGTCCTTGCTGAAGGTGCCTTGCCGGGTCAGACCGTGCGGGTACAAATCACTGCTGTGCAGCGCAGTCTGGCAGAAGGTGAGACACTTGAGGTCGTTACGCCTTCACAAGATGAGCAGGTTGCGCCGTGTCCCCATGCGGCACAGTGCGGCGGGTGCGCGTGGCAATCGTTGCCATACGAACGGCAATTGTTCTGGAAAGAGCGTGTTGTGCGGGATGCGCTAGAGCGGGTGGGCAAGATCAAGGAGCCGCCAGTGAGCGCTATTGTGCCGTCACCGCAAGCGTGGGGGTACCGCAACAAGATGGAATTTGCCTTTGGCCCGGCGTCTGATCGGGTGTCTGATGCGACAAAAACCAGTTCCACCGAGTTTGTGCTGGGTTTGCGGGAACGGGGTTCACGGCGGGTTGTGGACGTGACGGGGTGTCTGTTGCAGTCAGAGCGGACAATGCGGGTGCTTGGTGCCATGCGCACCTTGCTGGCACAAGAAGGTCTGCGTGCGTGGGAAGATGTGACGCGCAGATTCCGCGAACCAGAAGATTTTCGAGAAGGGCGTTCTGTGCGTCCGCCTCGGCAGTCCAAAGCACCCGCTTCAAGCACCGCCGCAACGTGTACAGGGCAGTGCCGTTTTCTGGTTGTGCGTGAGCCGCGTGCTGGGGGCTGCATGGTTGAGCTGATCCTTGGGCCGGGGGCATCGTCTCCTGATGCGGCACAGGCCGAGGTGCTGGGGCGGCGACTTTTTGCGGGTCTGCGTGCTGTGGTGTCGGACGTGACGGGCTTCGTGCTGTCACGCCGTGAGACGGCAAGCGATGTCGCCTACGGTGAACAGACGCTGTTTCAGGAAGGCCAGCTTGTGGAGCAGATAGGGCACATTCAGTTGTCGTTGGGGCACAACGCCTTTTTTCAGGTCAATACCCCAGCCGCAGAGCTTTTGTACGCAGAAGTTGAACGTCTTTCCGGGCTTGCGTCAATGGAAGATCCGACACTCTGGGATGTCTACAGTGGGGTAGGGTCGATTGGTTTTTACCTTGCCCGCCATGCCAAACGTATTGTCGCCATTGAGGAAATGCAGGGTGCTGTGCGGTGTGCGAGGAGCAATGCCAAAGCGTTGCAGTTAGAGAAGTACAAGGTAGAGGCAGGCGAAGCGCGTTCGGTACTGGGGAGGCTTGCCAAGGTGGGGCCACGGGCTGATGTGGTGGTGCTTGATCCGCCGCGTGCCGGGATAGACACCAAGCTTGTGCAGATTCTCTGTTCCATCACGCCGAAAAAGCTGATCTATGTCTCGTGCAATCCGGCAACACTGGCTCGTGACGCAGCACGGCTTGCAACAGCCTACACGCTCGTCGAAACACGCCCTGTTGATCTCTTTCCACAAAGCCCCCACGTCGAAAGCGTTTCACTCTTTGAACGAAAGGCGTAAAGCCTCCGGCGGGCAGGGGCGCTGCCCCTGCACCCCGGCAGGGCGCTGCCCTGCACCCGCAAGGGGCGAGCCGCCCCTTGACCCGGCGTGTTTTTGGGGTGACTCGTGTGCGCTGGTTCTCTTCTTATTCTTGTTGCGTCGAGTTTTTCAGTCAAGGTTTGGCTGGTGTGCGCGTAGGAAAGTCTTGGAAGGAGGAGAGGATGGGGGTAGGGGGGAAGGGGAGGAGGAAACTTTCTCCAGAAAGTTTCCTTCTCCCCTTCCCCCTATTTGCTTACTCCCCCATATCCAGCAAAGCCTTGGCGAAGTCGTCGCCGTTGAAGGGGCGGAGGTCTTCCATTTTTTCACCCAGCCCGACAAAGGTGATGGGGATGTTGTATTGCATGGACACGGCTACGGCCACGCCACCCTTGGCGGTTCCGTCGAGCTTTGTCAGCACAATCTCGTCAATTCCAGCGGTTTCCTTGAATATTTTTGTCTGCTGCAAGGCATTTTGTCCGGTGGTCGCGTCGATGACAAGGATGGTGCGGTGCGGTGCGCCGGGGTGCTTGCGGCTGATGATAGCACGGATCTTGGCGAGTTCGTCCATAAGATTGCTCTTGGTGTGCAGACGTCCGGCGGTATCAATAAAGATCATGTCGTACTGCTCATTGATGGCGCGATCCATGGCCTCCCATGTGACGGCGGCGGGGTCAGCGTTGGCACCTTTGGCGTGAAAACCAGAGCCGGTGCGCTCTGCCCAGATCCCAAGCTGCTCCACGGCGGCGGCACGGAAGGTGTCTGCCGCAGCAAGCAACACTTTTTTGCCCTGCATCCTGGCACGGTAGGCGAGTTTGGCAATGGTCGTGGTCTTGCCCACGCCGTTGACGCCGATGACCAGCACCACTTCCGGCGCGTTGATGGCAACCACCCGCCGTGGGATGCGAAAGATGGTTTCAAGCTCGGTAGCCAACAGCGGACGCAAATCGGCAGGTGTGGTTGCGTGCGCGGTATGTGCGCGATCTTGCAGCCGTTTGCACAGCTCACCCGCCGCTTCAACGCCCATGTCCGCCATGATGAAAACTTCTTCCAGTTCTTCCCAGAAGGCGGCGTTGAGTTCACCTTGCCCAGAAAACAGCGCGTTGAGACTTTTGCCGAGCTGCTCACGAGTGCGGCTGAGTCCGGCATGAAGTTTCAGAAACAGACGGTTGCGTTCGTCTTCTTCGTCTTCCAGTTCAAGCGCCAACGCCAGCCGGTATTGCAGTTCAGAACGAAAATCCGCAAGCTCGGAATAGTCCATCCGCTTTGCCCAGTCTGCGAAATCAGCGACAAACGAGGTGGCTTCTTCTTCTGAAGCGCCCAGCGCGGTGAGCAGAAAACGGATGCGCTCCCAGAGCGGTTCTCCCGTTGTGACGTGCGTATCCGAGCCAAGCCCTTCAAGAGCGCACGAAAGCCACACCGAAAGCCGTGGCTCGGCATCGCGCAGCACCAAAAGGAGCGGCGCACGCCAGTCTGGTGCTAGGGCAGTGGAGGCCGGGGGAGAAGGCGGCGCGGGCACAGCGCCCTGTACGGCGTCTGGTGCGGCGGCGTCCGGTGCGGCGTCTGGTACGGGGGTACGAGCCTTGTCAGACGGCGGTTCGGGTACAAAATCCGCTACCGGGTGCGGCGCGAGTTCTGGCGTTTTGGCGTCTGTTTTTTCGTTGGATGTCCACAGTTTTTTGATAGAAGAGAAAAATCCCATAGAATGTATCCTTATATGGTGCGGAAAGGTGTACAGAAGAGAACCTGCGTTTTGTGGAGTTTTGCGTACTTGCGCCACGCCGTCAAGCCCTGACCGCAGGGGCGCTTTTTTTGGGGCGTACAACAAAAACACGTCCGGTCAAAATTTTTTTACAAAACCCCTTGCGCTCGGCTTAGAGATGTGAGAAAAAGAAACTGCACACGGGATGGTCCCGCGTCACTGAAAGGAATGTTTTTTACGAAGGAAGGAATAGAAATGAAGCGCATCGTAACTCTGCTTCTTGCTGCTGGCCTCGTGCTCGGCGCTGCTGCTGGTTCTCAGGCTGCTGATATCAAAGCCAAGGGTACTTGGGATTTCATGGTTCAGTTCGGCGATCAGTCTGCTCTGAAGCATGACGGACAGGACACCATGTCTGCTATGCAGCGTCTGCGTACCCAGGTTGACGTGATTGCCTCTGAAAGCCTGAAGGGCGTTATGTTCTTCGAAATCGGCTCCACTAACTGGGGTCAGTCCAACCAGGGCGGCGCGCTCGGTACCGATGGCCGTCAGGTTGAAGTCCGTTATTCGTACATCGACTGGGTTATCCCCCAGACCGAAGTGAAAGTCCGCGTTGGTCTCCAGAATTTCACCCTGCCCAACTTTGTTGCCGGTTCTGCCATCCTCGGTGGCGGCGCAGCTGACGGCGCAGGTATCACCATCGCCGGTGACTTCACCGAAAACGTCGGCGCTAGCCTCTTCTGGCTCCGTGCTGAAAACGACAACGTGGGCTACGACAGCAAGAAAGACTACAAGGCTTCTGACGCCTTTGACGTAGTCGGCCTGACTGTTCCGCTGACCTTTGACGGCGTGAAAGTGACTCCTTGGGGTATGTTCAGCATGATCGGCAAGGACAGCCTTGATGGCAACCATGCTGATTCCAGAGACCAGATCGGCACGCTGCGTACTGGCCTGACCCCCATCGGCATGACCTCGTTCAGCGGTTCCAAAGACCGTAACGGCAACGCTTGGTGGCTCGGCCTCGGCGGCGAACTGACCATGTTCAACCCCGTTCGTGTGGCTGTTGACGCCGCCTACGGTAGCGCTGACATGGGCGAAAACGGTGCCCGCATCAATGGCAAGGAAATGGATCTGAAGCGCTCCGGCTGGTATGCTTCGATCATCGGCGAATACAAGCTCGACTTCATGACCCCCGGTCTGTTGTTCTGGTACGCTTCCGGCGATGACAACGATTACTACAACGGTTCCGAACGCCTGCCCACCATCCGTGGTTCCTGGTCAGCTTCTTCCTACGGCTTTGACGGCAACTACTACGATTCCAATTGCGACGTTATCGGCCTGACCCCCGTGGGCACGATGGCTGTGTTCGCTCAGATCAAGGACATCTCCTTCCTCGAAGACCTGAGCCATGTGTTCCGCGCTGGCTACATCAAGGGCACAAACAACACCGAAATGGCTCGTCATGGCTACGGTGTGACACCCTTCTCCACGAGCGAAGGCCTGTACCTGACCACCGGTGACTCCGCCATCGAAGTGAACTTCGACACTGAATACAAGATCTACAAGGATCTGACCCTCTTTGTTGAACTCGGCTACATCAACCTCGATCTCGGCGACACCTGGAAGCAGGCTCAGAAGGACTCCGTGCGCGAAAACAACTTCCGCGGCGCTGTCAACCTCGAATACAAGTTCTAGTTCGTAATCGGGCAACCGGTTAGAACCTTCTGGGAGGAGAGCTTCGGCTCCCCTCCCTTTTTTTGTGCGTGTGCCGCGTAGCAAGGCGAAAGATTGCCGCATGACGGATTTCTTGCTGTCTGGTTGACTCAGGTTGGTGCGAATGGTATTTTTCACCGTATCCGACTTCGGTTGCAGAACGTTTGTGGTGGCAAAGCCGTGCTACAGGCTTGGCTTTGCGTCTTGCGATTTCGCCGCGCCTGCAAGAGCCGGACTCGTCGGTTGAAGAGGTGTTTTTGTAGAGCAAGACTCGCGTTCCTGGGGGAATGTCTGCTGTTGCCTGTTGCAAAAACAGTCGCCGGCGGCTGTGCAAACTTTTTTCTCGGAGGTTGACTATGCCCTCGTACATGTATTTCTTGCTTGCGCTCGCAGCCTTACTGGTCGGGTATTTTGTGTATGGCACCATTGTGGAACGCATTTTCGGTGCCAATCCTGCTCGTCCTACGCCCGTCTGTACCATGTCAGACGGCGTGGACTATGTAGAAATGAGTCCCTTCAAAGTCTTTTTGATTCAGCTTTTGAACATTGCGGGTCTTGGGCCTGTGTTCGGGCCGATTCTGGGTGCGCTGTACGGGCCGTCCGCACTCTTGTGGGTCGTGATTGGCTGTATCTTCACCGGTGCGGTACACGACTATTTTTCGGGAATGCTTTCGGTTCGGTACAACGGGAAATCCTTGCCCGACATCGTTGGCTACAACCTTGGTGACGCGATCAAGCAAATCATGCGGGTGTTCTCGGTGGTGTTGCTCATTCTGGTTGGGGTGGTTTTTGTGGCTGGCCCTGCCGGACTGCTCAACTACCTGACTGGCGTCAACACCATGTATTTTGTGGCGATCATTTTTGCGTATTATTTCTTCGCCACGATTCTGCCCATCGACAAGATCATCGGGCGGATCTATCCCTTCTTTGCCGTGTTGCTGGTGTTTATGGCGGTTGGGCTGATCACGGCGTTGTTTGTCAAGGGATACGCCTTCTATCCGGCGGCGGAATGGACAAATCAGCATCCTGCTGGCCTGCCCATCTGGCCTATGGTGTTCATCACCATCGCTTGCGGTGCCTGCTCTGGCTTCCACGCCACCCAGTCGCCCATGATGGCGCGGTGCCTCAGCAACGAAAAGTACGGGCGTCCGGTTTTTTATGGCGCGATGATCGCTGAAGGCATCATCGGGCTGATCTGGGTTACGCTTGGCATGTCGTTTTATCCTGACGTTGCCGCTCTTGCCGAAGCGCTTGGCCCCAAGGGGAACGCCGCGCTTGTGGTCAACAACATTTCTGTTGGACTGCTCGGCTCCTTCGGTGGCGCGCTTGCCGTGCTTGGTGTGGTTGTGTTGCCTGTCACGTCTGGGGATACGGCGTTTCGTTCCGCACGTCTGACCATTGCTGACGCTCTGAACTACGACCAGCGCCCCAACGTCAACCGTCTGCTCGTTGCCGTGCCGCTGTTTGTGATCGGCGTTGCGCTGAACTTCATTCCTTTCGGGATGTTGTGGCGCTATTTTGGCTGGGCGAATCAGGCGCTGGCTGCCATCGCGCTCTGGGCTGCTGCGGCCTATTTGCTGCACCGTGCCAAGTGTCACTGGATTGCCACGGTTCCTGCCATGTTCATGACTGCGGTCAGCACAACCTACATCTGCTTTGAAAAGTCGATGGGTTTTGGCATGACGTATGATATGGCGAACATTGTGGGCATCGGTTCCGCTGTGCTGTGCGGTGTCTTGCTGCTCACGCTCGGTCGCAAGATCCTCCCTCAGGATGATCCAAACGCATAACTGAGTTTATCGGGGGAAGGAACCCTTCTGGAGAAGGGATTCCTTCTCCCCTCTCCCCCGATTTCTCTTATATCCCTCGTTCGCGTTCGCGGCGGCGCTGGATGATGACACGCTTGAGGGGGCCTTCGCCGGAACTGCGGGTCTGCATATCCGGGGCATCCTGAAGTGCCATGTGGACGAGACGGCGGTGATAGGAACTCATGGGGCGGGTGGAGCAAGGCCGTCCTGTTGCGCGTACCCGTTCCGCAAGGGCGAGTGCCAGTTCGCGCAAGCGGTCGTCCTGCCGTTCACGGTAGTCACCCACATCAAACTGCACCCGCACCGAGGCTTCCATTGTCCGGCTCACGATGCGCGAGGCAAGGTACTGGAGCGCGGCGAGTGTCTGCCCTTCGCGCCCAATGAGTAACCCGGAATCGTCGCCACATTCCACCCGGACATCAACGCGGTTCTCAAGAATCTTCACGTTCACAGGCGTTTCACCAAGAATGGCGTTGACCATCGTTGACGCTACGTTCTGCACGATAAGCTCAAGTTTCTCGTGATCAAGCTCACTGAACGGTGTACCCGTAAAGCCCAAGGATTCTTCGGCTTCAAAACCTGCTTCCCGGCCTTCAACAGCGACAGGCGCAACGTAGGGACGCGGCGCACGCCGGGGCTGAACTGGGCGAGGGGCACCTTCAAAACGAGGACGAGGAGCACCCCCGAAAGGAGCTTCTGGTCGGGCGTCTTCAAACTGTGAAGCCGGACGCGCAACAGGATTCGGGCGTCCCGGATGCGGGCGACCTGTGCGGCGCTCACCGGGGAAGGGGAAGGCGTTTTCGTCGCCGTGCCGTGCGTAGGCGGGGCGGCGGTCGTCCACCCGATTGCCAATGGCTTCATCTTCTTCCACCGGCGGCGGAAGAATCCGGTTGCCGATGGCCTCATCTTCCACCACTGGCGGCGGAAGAATCCGGTTGCCGATGGTTTCATCCTCAAACGGGATGTCTTCCTGACTGTGATCTTCACGCGGCAGAATGGACGGTTGCCCAAAATCACGCGGCGGACGCTGAGGGCGACGTTCCCGCTCAGGACGCGGCGAACGGGCGGGCTTGGCGGCAGGAGCAGCGTCTGGCGCTTCGGCAGGGCGTCCGGCAGGCGTTGCAGTCCCGCCAGCGCGGGGGTCATTGTTTTTTGTCTTGGGTGCAACCGGAGCCGAAGCCTCGCGCCCCAGAATGGCACCAACCTTTGACTTGAGCTGCGCACGGCGCGCATGAACAATAGCCTTCCGCGCACCAACCAGACCAAAGATACCGTTCTTGGCATCCTGTACAATGTCTATTTCCAGCTTTTCGCGTGAGGCATTGAAATAGGAACAGGCACCCTTGATGGCTTCATCAAGACTCTTGCCTTGAAATTCCTTGAAATCTTCCATAGGAATCCTCGCTACCAGCAAACGGTTATCAGGCCTTGCGCAACATCCACCACTGCTGACCAATGGAAAGAATATTGTTACACAGCCAGTAAAGCACCAGTCCAGCAGGGAAGTTCAGGAACATGACCGTAAAGATGAGCGGCATGAACATCATGACTTTCTGTTGTGTTGGATCACCTGCAGCCGGAGTCAAACGTTGCTGAACAAACATGGAGGCACCCATAAGCAGCGGAGAGATGTAGAACGGATCTGCTGCAGAAAGGTCAGCCAACCAGACAATCTTTGTAAAAGGCAGATACTCAATGAACGAAGCGTGGCGCAGTTCAATAGAGTTCAACAGTGCCTGATACAGTCCGATAAACACAGGAATCTGCACCACAATGGGGAGACACCCACCCGCAGGATTGACCTTGTAGGTCTTGTAGAGCTGCATGACTTCACGATTGAGCGCCTGCTTGTCGTCGGCGTACTTTTCGCGGAGTTTCTTCATCATCGGTTGCAGTTTCTTCATCTGTTCCATAGACTTATAGCTCTTCTGGGACAGCGGCCAAAAGACAATGCGGATACACAGGGTCAGGAGCAGAATAGCGATGCCCCAGTTCCCCACATAGTTATAGAAAAAGTTCAGAACAACCAGCAACGGTCTGGAAATGATAGAGAACATGCCAAAGTCAACAGCGGCAGACAAATTGTTGGGGGCAAGGTTCAACAAGGAGCGATCCTTAGGGCCAAACCACCAGTTCACGGCAACAGGAGCTTCGCCGTTGCTGGGAACAATGAGATCCTGACGTTCCAGCGCCACGCGCCACACAGTGCCCTGCACCCGACCTTTGAGCGTCAGACCTTGCGTATCGCCGGGCGCTGCTACGTTCATGAAATAGTTGCTCATCACCCCAGCCCAGCCAAAGGAACCCTGTTCAATGATCCCGGTTTCCTGAAGCGTGCTTGCGCTGGTTTCTTCTTTAAAACTGGTGCCATTCAGCCAAGCCAGCCGGGTGGGGTCGTACTCGCCGTTGCTAAACGGCGTTGCCGCGACCATGAAGCCGAACCGTGCGGAACGAGGTGTCTGATCGGTGGAGCTGACGAGCATCTTTTCAGACAGCAAGTAGCTGTCGGCATTGAAGGTAATCACGCGGGAAACGCGGATGCCGTCCACAACACCGGTAAAGGTGAGGCTTCCTTGCTGTCCGGCGGCGAGATTGAGATCTGTGCCCTCAAACGACCATGCGCCCGTGCTCCACGAAGGCTGTCCGTTGACCGTCAGACCAAGTGGCGCGGTGCGGGCAGCTTCTGGGCTGACCAGATTGATGTCAGGAGAATTGCCAATAGCTACGGTGTATTGCTTGAGGGTAAACGAGCGCAACACGCCGCCGCCCGTGTGGATCACAGCGGAGTACAAAGGCGTTTCAACTTTCACATCGCGCCCGGCAGAAGGCACAAACACAGGGAGTTGTGCGCTCGTTGCGGGTGCTGTGCTGGCTGTGCCAGCTACGTTCCCTGTCGCGTCGGCATGGGGGGCTGAAACTTCCTGCGGAACAGGTTGCTTTTGGGGCTGCATCCAGCCCATGTGTTCGGCCAGAGGTGCCCATCCCAGTAAGATGGCGATGGATAGGCAGATGGCGATAAAGGTGCGTTTATCTTGCATGATGATCCGGTTGCTCCTGATGGCTGAAAGAAGGATCGGAAGAGAGAGGGGGTACGGGATCATACCCGCCCAAAGACCAGGGGTGACAACGAAAGATGCGGCACAAAGCGAGCCAGCCGCCTTTCAGGGTGCCGTGGGTCAGCACTGCTTCGATAGCATAGGCCGAGCAGGTGGGGTAAAAACGGCAGGAAGGCGGAAGAACAGGAGAAAGTACCCATTGATACAGGCGAACAGGCACAACCGCCAGCCGACGCACGAGGTGGCGAGTCACGCGGAATGTCCTGCTTTGTCTGTTCTTGAGGTGGTGGGTGCTGTCCGTGCAGGTCTGATGGATTGAGCACTGCTTGCCGGAGAAATCGCCTGTCCGGGCGAAACCAGACCAGCGGGGGCGTTGCCTTGCGGGTCAGTGACCACTCGTGTCGCACGCGGTGCAACGATCGGCTGTTTTTGAGGACTGAGCGCAAGAGCCTCTTGACGGCGCAAGGCCGCAAACCCGCGTAGATCCTTCAAGAGAGGAAGCATTTCGCGGGTTGCAACAGCAAGAGTCAGCTGTTCCGGTTTGAGCTGGCGCTTTGGCACAATCACAAGATCCAGGGCAGGCGGCAATAAAGACTGGTGCAACCGGAAAAATTCCCGCAACACCCTTTTGACTCGGTTCCGCATGACAGCCGAGCCGGTTTTTTTGGTGACGGCCATACCAAGCCGCCAGTCCAGATCCTCGGACAGACGAAAACTCGCAAACACAACAAAGAGTCTGGAGTAAAAACGGCGACCCGCATCATAGCACGCAGTGAAGTCAGGTCGCCGGAGCAGTCTGTGCCGACGAGGTCGGGTTAAACAGCTAATTTGTTACGCCCTTTAGCGCGCCGACGCCGAATGATGGCGCGACCGCTGGCGGTGCTCATGCGTTCGCGGAAACCATGCGTCCGCGCTCTTTTCACTTTGCTGGGCTGATAAGTCCTTTTCATGAAAACTCTCCTTGAGAACGTCAGATCGAAACTGTATATCGCTTCAGATTCAGGCCGTCAAGCCCGTTCTGGACAAGTGCCACGGCGACATGACCCCGATGTACTGCCTCTTTCGCGTGAGTGCGAAGCGAACAGAGTCAATAAGGGCTTGCCGAACGGCTTGAAAGATTTATAACTGAAAGAAGAGAAAAGCAACTGCAATGTGTCGTTCTCGCAGAAAAAATCTGTTCCATACGAAAAAAAACCTCAAGGAACGCATTATGCCATCCCGTTTTCGTGCTCTCAAGTCTGATCTGCGTATCTGGTTGCAAGCCCCGGATTGGGAAGCGTCTTTCGCCAAACTCGACGCTGTGCCGCGCAAGGAGCTGCTTGGGCCGCTGCTGTCCTGCCTTCCTTTGGGGGGTACGATGACAAAGCGGGCGGCTGTCGCGTTTGGGCGGGTTGTCGCTACGCTCGCGCAAGAATCCCCGGAGGAAGCGCGCAATGTGGTGCGGCGTCTGATGTGGCATATGAATGAAGAATCCGGCAACATCGGCTGGGGCATTCCAGAGGCTTTTGCCGAAGTGCTTGCGCACAGTCGAACGCTTGCCGACGCCTTTCACCCGATCCTCTTTTCCTACATCACAAAAACCGGACGGGAAGACAATTACTGCGATCACGATGCGTTGCGCTGCTCCTGCTACAACGCCGTCACCAGACTCGCCACCGCCCGCCAAGACCTCGCACAAAAGGCGCGCCCCCTGCTCCAGGCAGGCCTGCTCGACACAGACCCAGCCTGCCGCACCGCCGCCCGTGAAGGGCTTGAGGCGATTGGCGTTTTTTAGAGAAAGGAAGAACCGGGGAAGGAAAGGCAGAATAGGGGGAGGGGAGGAAGAACCGGGGAAGGAAAGGCAGAATAGGG
>JAVVPW010000048.1:0-12214 GCA_036655575.1 Bilophila sp. | reverse complement strand
CGCAGACAACAGTTCTTTGACAATCGTTTCGTCCACAGGTTCAGGGGTGAAGGTGCGGATACTGCGTCGGGTGTAGATGGCTTCAAGCGTGTCCATGCGTGTCTCCTTAGTATGCTATCTTTATTGTATATCTCTGCTTCAAGATACGACAATACGCTTTTGGGTCGCCTTGTTCAAGGCGCGTTTTGACAAAGAAAAGACTCAATCCGGGAAGGGCGGGTTCCAGCCACTGTCGCCGCCAGCGCCTGTGGTGGTGACAAAGCGGACGGCTGTGATGGTGCCGTCTGGCAAGATTCTGGCCATGATGCGAAAAGCCGGGGTGCCGTCGCGTTGTACCTGAATTTTATCCACAAAGGGGATGGTGGAACCAAAGCGCAAATCGCTGAAGATGTATTCATCCGCCCCGGTCAGTCCTGTTGCAAGGGTGCTGTGGAGCACCGTGTCGAGTGCCGGATACAGGGCGTAGCGCTGGTAGATGCGGAAGGTGCGGTCGTGTTCGCCGAGTGTTCTCCAGAGTTTGTGCGGCGGTTTGGCATACGTTGTAAAGCTCTTCGGACTGTTGCCAAACACGGTGTACCCCGCGACATCCCACAGTTCTTCACGACTCTGGATGAGCTTCCAGTGAAACGGTGTGAACGCATCCGGCACAAGGTGGAGTGCTTCGGTCTGGGCGTTTGTCCGCAGGCTGGCTTCAAGTCCAACCCGAGTCGCAAGCGCCCCCAGTGGGTAGAGGATTGTCCACAAGAGCAGGGCGAGCATGACAGGACGGCTGTTGCGTTTGAAGATCAGGCCACAGGCAAGAGGCAGGAGCAGGAGCGGGTCAACGATGAACAGCGCGTTCCAGCGCACTCGGTATTCGCTGAAGGGCAGAAACACTTGTGTCCCGTAGGAGTTCATGCAGTCAAGCCAGATGTGGTGGAGGATAATCAGATAAGCCAGCCCCCACGCGCCGATGAGTGAACCGTTTTCCAGCGGTCGAGCCACGATACCGTGCGGGCGGCGCCGGGTGCGATCAAGCAGAAAGAGGAGCAACGCAAAAAACAGCGCCAGTGCCCAGCCGCCTGCGAAAGAGTGTGTGATGCCCCGATGGTATTCGATGTATTGCAACGGCGTGTGGACAAAGAACACATCCGCGTCAGGCGAAATCGCTACCAGCATCGCCCACACCGGGAACCACCACGCCTGAGCTTGTTTCGGAAGCGCAAACGCGATAACCGCACCGCTCAAGGCATGTGTAACCGGTTCCATAGTCGTCCGTCAGGTTAAGAGGGAAAGAGAGACGTGTTTATTTCTCCGCAAAAGCGATCTGACCCTGACCGAGGAGGTCGTGCATGTGTACCATTCCGAGGAGATGGCGGGACGTGTCAACGATGGGGAGGACGGTGATTGACGTGCGTTCCATAAGGTCAAGCAGCGTAGCAACGGTGTCCGTAGGACTCCCGCACCGAGGGGTACGAGTCATGATGTGCGTGACAGGGGCGTCAGGGTGCAAGGTCGCCCGGCACACCGCCCGGCGCACGTCTCCATCCGTGAGAATGCCGCTGACCCTTTTTTCAGAATCGAGCAACAAAATCGCGCCGAGCTTGCCAGCGTCTAGCTGGTGCAAGGCTTCTGCCTGTGTGCTCCTTTCAGACAACAAGGGCAAACCCTCGGTACGCATGACTTCGTTGACACTGAGCCGCAGACGTTGCCCAAGGCTCCCACCGGGATGGTAGCGCAAAAAATCTTTTTCTGTAAATGATTTGAGACGCATCAGGCAGACTGCCAGCGCGTCGCCCAGCGCAAGAACAGCCGTGGTTGAGGCGGTGGGGGCAAGGCCGTGGGGGCAGGCTTCGCAGGGGACAGCGGTGTTGATCGTCACATCGGCAAGTCGTCCGAGCGTAGAATCCTTGCGTCCGCAAAGCGCTACCAGACTGGCACCAAGCGATTTCAGCGCAGGCAAGATGGCGTTGAGTTCCGGGGTTTCGCCGGAATTGGAAATGGCAAGAATCACATCCACATCGCGCAAACTCCCCAGATCACCGTGCGCACCTTCGACAGGGTGCAAAAAAAAGGCCGGGGTGCCGGTAGAGGAAAACGTCGCCGCGATTTTTTTACCCACCAGCCCGGATTTGCCGATGCCAGTCACAACCACCCGCCCTGTACAGGCCGCAAAGAGCCGCAGCGCACGCAACAACGGCAGATCCATGAGTTCGGTGTCTGTCAGCGCACCAGAGCCACCTTTTGTGTGTGGTGCGATGTCGCCGAGGCTGTCTCGTACCATGGCAATGCCCGCCATTTCGGTGCTGAGAACCTCTTGCGCGAGCGCAAGCAAGGCCGCTGGCGTGGTCGATTCCCCAGCAACGGCGTGGGGCGCGGTGGCGCCTGTGGGCGGCGTTTCGTTTTTTTCAGCGCATTCTCGGATCATGGCCTTCTTCCTTGTGGCAGTATGTTTGTAGCATAGGAGAAGATGGTGCGCTGCGCAAGCGCTGTCCTCATACCGAGGTGCGACTGATACCCTTGACGCTTTAGAGGAAACCATGGTAAGAAAAAACCAAGGGACGCACGTTTGCGTCCTTTCCCTTTTTTCAGAAAAGAGTGTGCCGTATGAAGCTGCTTGTACCCGCCTGTGAAGGCAACCTGTATCTGTGTGCCGATGCTCGGCAGGGGAGCTGATCCATGCTGACATCTCTTGCGGTGTACCTGATCGGTGGGGCTGTTACCGGGATTCTTGCGGGTCTGCTTGGTGTGGGCGGTGGGATTGTTATTGTGCCCCTGCTCAATGTCTTGTTCGCGTGGCAGGGCTTCCCGGCGGATCAGATTCAGCATTTGTCTCTGGGAACCTCAATGGCGGCGATTATTTTTACGTCTATTTCCAGCTTCATGGCGCACAACAGGCGCGGCGCCGTGTGCTGGAGTATCTGGAGAGCGGTGACGCCGGGGATTCTGGTCGGCACCTTTGGCGGCACATGGATTGCTGCGGGCTTGTCCACGGGCTTTTTGCGGGGCTTTTTTGCCTGTTTTCTGGTGATTGTGGGGACGCAGATGCTCCTCAACATGAAGCCGAAGCCCGGTCGAGAGCTTCCCGGTGGCCCGCAACTTGCGGGGGTTGGGGGCGGTATCGGCCTGCTTTCCAGCTTTGTCGGCATTGGTGGTGGTACCATCTCCGTGCCGTTCATGAGCTGGTGCAATGTCCCGATCCATGTTGCGGTGGGGACTTCCGCCGCAATCGGTCTGCCCATCGCTCTTGCGGGTGCGGCGGGGTATATCCTCAATGGCTGGGGTGTCGTGGGCTTGCCTGCCGGGTCGCTCGGCTTTGTGTATCTCCCGGCGCTGGCTGGGCTGGTGGCTGCCAGTATGCTGACAGCGCCCCTTGGCGTTCGTCTGGGGCATTCCCTGCCTGTTGCCAAGCTGAAGCGGATCTTTGGTATTTTCATCTACATCATGGCGGCGCGCATGATCTGGACGCTGCTAGGGTAAAAAGTCCTAAGCCTTTCCTATGTATCCTGCCTGTATAGAGTGTTGCACGGGCAGGCTATCCTCCTGTTTTCCTCACTCTGGTTCTGCACCTTGTGCTCTGCCAGTCATCTTCTATGGAGTCATACAATGAAATTTGTGAAGCCCAATCGCAACAAACTTGCCCAGTCTCCGGCCTGGAACATTCTGTTGCTGACGATCGGGGCGGTTTTCTTTTCGCTCGGCGCACAAGGTGTTGCTGCGCACCATGGTTTTCTCACCGGCGGGATTTTTGGTACCGGCCTTTTGGCGTGGTATTCGACCAGTCTGTTCACGCCGGCTATCTGGTACCTCCTTATCAACATACCGCTGTTTGTCTTTTCGTGGTTTCAGATCGGGCGGCAGTTCTTTTTTTACAGCCTGTACGGGAGTCTTGCCACCACCGCGATCAGTGCGCTGATCACGTTTCAGGTTCCGATTCATGACAATTTTTACGCTTCGATCACGGCGGGTGTGCTGTGCGGCATGGGTACGGGGATCATGTTGCGCACGCTTGGTTCTGGCGGCGGGCTTGATCTTATCGGTGTGATTTTGAACCGACGCTGGAACATCGGCGTAGGGCGGTTTTTCACCGTTTACAACGGCTTGATGTTTGTTGCGGCGCTTTCGACGATTTCTATAGATCTCATCATCGTGTCGTTTATTCAGGTCTTCATTGCGTCAGCGACCATGGAATATGTGTTGCGCATGGGGAGCGGGCGCAAGATGGTGTACATTGTCTGCGACCGGGGCGAAGAGATCTGTGAAGCGATCATTGCCGAAGGGTACGGTGGCGCGACCATCATCAAGGGCAAGGGTGCCTACAGCGGCGGCGACCGCGAGATCATCCTCACCGTCACCAACAACATCCTCCTCCGCAGACTCGAAAACCTCGTGTTTGACATTGACGAAAAAGCCCTGTTCATTGTCGAAAACACCTTCTATGTCTCCGGTACCCGCTATCCTCGAAAGTCGGTTATTTAGAGCAGAATACCTTTGAGAATAAGCATTCTCAAAGGTATTTTGTTTTAGGAAAGATAGACCCCAGCGTACCCTACAACGCGGGCGGTGTCGCCGCAGGCTTCGGCGGAGGTGGTGTGGCGCACGAGTCTGGCCTTACCTGTGTGCGGTGTGAGGCCAAGCAAGGCGCAGGCAAACAATCCTAATGTAGCAGGCAAGACCCCGCACATGCTGATGCGGTTTTCGGCTACGGTATTGAACAGGCGCACCGGATCAAGCGCGAGCAGAGGCGCAAGGGCGAGGTTGTCGAGCGTGTCTGTGGTGGCCTTGTCAGCGTAGTGGTTCATGTCGGAACTGACGATCAGGCCGATGCTGTGCGGGATGCCTGACGTTTCGCCGGTGCAGGCACGAACAGCACTTGCCAGAGCGTGCGCGGCGCCCTCTAATCTGTCGGGCTGACAGGACACACAGATGGGCGTGATGCGCAAATTCGGTGGGGCAGCGCGTTGCAGAAAAGGGAGCAGCACTTCAAGCGAATGTTCCTTGAGGTGCGCTTTGGTGTTCGCACGAAAGCCCGCGTCTGAAGCGGCAGTGGTCAGGGCGGTGGTGAGCGCTGTATCTACAGGCACGTTGCCAAGCGGTGTCTGCCACACGCCGTCAGGCCACACCGCAAGCGGCGCACCTTGTCCGCTGTGGTTGGGGCCAAGCAGGATCAGACGGTCTGGGAGCTGAACTTCGGCGAGCGTTGCGCCGATCACGCTCCCACAAAACACATAGCCCGCGTGGGGCAACAGCGTGAGCAGGGGCGTCTTTTTCACGAGCGTTTTGGCAGGCGCGTTGAGAAAGGTGTCCACCTCAGCGGCAAGCGCGAGAGGATCAGCGGGGTAGAACTGACCCGCGACAAGGGGGGCGCGGTCTGGCATGGGTGACTCCTTGGAGTTGGCAGAGAGCGGCACGAACCGCAGTGTTTTTTTGACAGCATGGATTTTGCATACACCACATCATGGATCTTTTCAATTTCGACCCCAACATGTTTCTGGGCTTTCTGCTGACCTTTATAAGGATCAGCATTGTCCTGTTCATGCTCCCGATTTTTTCTGTAGATGGCTTGCCCACCCAGTGGAAGGCGGCGATCTGCATGATTTTGACACTGGTGCTGTACCCAAAGCTGGGATTGCCCGGCACCTTGATGCCGACGCACCCGTTTGGCATCGCGCTCATTTTGGTGGGCGAGGTGTTCATGGGGCTGGTGCTGGGGCTGGCTGTCAATTTTTTCTTTGCGGGTATCCAGTCCGGGGGCGAGATTCTGGCGATGCAGATGGGGTTTTCCATGATCACGCTGGCAGATCCCCTGTCTGGCAACAACACCGGACTCATCGCACATTTCTTGTACATGGTGGCAACGCTGATCTTTCTGGCGCTGGACGGGCACTTGTACCTTATCAAGGCGTTTTCGTATTCCTTCCACGTTGTGCCGCCGGGCGGGCTGATGATCCGCGAGGTGCTCTTGACGCAAGTGGTGGAGCTGTCGAGCATGGTTTTTGTGTTTGGGGTGCGCATTGCCGCGCCGGTCATGGCGGCGTTGTTCCTCACAGAAGTGGCTCTTGGCCTCATGACACGCGCCGCGCCACAGATCCAGATCATGGAAGTTGGCTTTCCGCTCAAGATCTGCGTGGGCTTTTTCTTTGTCGGACTGCTGTTTGTCATCATTTCTGAGGAGACAAGGCGCTTTATCATCGGACTGGACGGCATGTTTCTCAATCTGCTGCGCTCGATGGGGCCAGCAACGCAGTGAGTTTTTTTCAGAAGGCCACAACTCAAACGCTCCTGTCTCCCAAAAAACGTGAGGTAGTCTGTGGCGAGTGATCCGAGTAAAACCGAACGAGCGACACCCAAACGACGGGACAAAACCAGAGAAGAAGGGAACGTCCCCAAATCGCAGGAGGTGACCAAGGCCGTCACCACAGCGGCGGCGGTGTTGGGTCTTTCGGTGTATCTTGGGGTCATGGTGCAGCATCTTCAGACGGTGTACCGCTATTTTTTGACAGAATCCTTTTTTTTCAAGGTAGACGCGCAGTCGGTGTACGCGCTGATGCTCTTTGTCTTTGCCGAGCTTGCGATCATTCTCTTGCCTGTCCTTTTGCTCATCGGGTTTACAGCGTGGGTGACGTTGCGCATTCAGGTTGGTTCGTTGTGGTCAACCAAGGCTTTTGAATTCAAGTGGACGCGGTTCAACATCTTCAACGGCCTGAAAAACATGTTTTTTTCTGTCCAGACACTGGTGCGGCTTGGGCGCAGTCTGTTGCAGGCCGTGGTCATCGGTCTGGTGCCGTATGGGATCATCATGGGCGAGTTCGACAACTTTTTGCCCCTCTATTACGCCAGTCCCGCAGGTGTTGGGGAATACATGCTCAAAACCGGGATGGTCATTGTTCTCTACACGCTCATTCCCATGTTTGTCATTGCTGGCGCTGACTTGTGGTACACGCGCTATGAGTATGAAGAAAACATCAAAATGACCAAACAGGAAATCAAGGACGAACACAAGCAGTCGGAAGGCGACCCGATGGTCAAGTCGCAACAGCGCCAGAAGATGATGCAGATGTTGAACAATCGTTCGCTCAAGGAGGTGCCCAGAGCCGACGTTGTCATCACCAACCCGACCCATATTGCCGTGGCCTTGCGCTACAACGTGATTGAAGCCCCGGCACCTGTTATTGTGGCGATGGGCGTTGACCATCTGGCTGAAAAAATCAAACAGATCGCCCGCGAAAACAACGTGCCGATCCGCGAAAATGTGCCTCTGGCACGGGCTTTGTATAAGAACGCCGCAGTAGGGGACATGATCCCGGAAGAACTGTACAAGGCGACAGCTTCGGTGCTTGCGAGTATCTGGAAGCTCAAGGGGAAAAGACCCGGCATGTAGCGCGCTTTGTTCTTTTTTTTCTCCGAGAGTCCCGCTTGTGCCGGTAGAACGAAGGGTCTTGCCTATGTCGAAGTCCTGACGAGAGGGGTGTCAATATTATGGCCAGCGTTGCCATGCCAAAAGTAGATTACAAGCGGTTCTCCAAACAGGGGGATCTCTTTCTTGGCGTGGGCGTGGTGTCCATTCTGTTTGTCATGCTGGTGCCACTCCCCACGTTTTTGCTCGACATCATGCTTTCTTTGAGCATTTCTCTGTCTCTGCTCATCCTCCTGACCGCGATGTTCATGACCTCGCCGCTCGAATTTTCGATCTTTCCGTCTCTTTTGCTGGTGACAACCTTGTTGCGGCTGGCCTTGAACGTGGCGTCTACCCGACTCATTTTGCTCAACGGCGATCAGGGGCCAGACGCTGCCGGAGAGGTGATCCGCTCTTTTGCGGAATTTGTGGTCGGCGGCAGTTATGTGGTCGGTGGCGTTATCTTTATGATTTTGTTCATCTTGAACAAGGTGGTCATCACCGCAGGTACAACCCGAATCGCGGAAGTCGCGGCTCGGTTCACCCTTGACGCCATGCCCGGCAAGCAGATGGCCATTGAAGCTGACCTCAATTCAGGGCTTATCGACGAAGTGGAAGCCACCCAGCGCCGGGAAAACATCCGCCGGGAAGCTGACTTTTATGGCGCTATGGACGGTGCGGGCAAGTTTGTTCAGGGGGACGTGACCGCAGGCCTTTTCATCACGCTCATCAACCTGATCGGGGGCGTGCTCATTGCGGTGGTGCAAAAGGGCATGAGCTGGGACAACGCGCTCATGACGTTCTCCCTCCTGTCGATCGGTGACGGGCTTGTTTCCACCATTCCTTCGATCATCATTTCTACGGCGGCTGGCCTGATCGTGTCCCGCGCTGCCGCAGAAGCGAAGATGGGCGAGGAATACATTGGGCAGTTGACCTACAACTCGCGGGTGCTCAAGCTGACCTCTGCGGTGTTGCTGGTGTTTGGTCTGGTGCCGGGTCTGCCGACCATCCCGTTTCTGACCTTTTCCGGGATGCTCTATTTTGTGGCGCGGGTGGTGGGGCAAAACGGCGACGAAGCGGGAGAACTCAAGGGCAAGGGCGGGGCAACGGCAAACGCTGGCAACGGCGGTGGGGCAAAGCCGAGCGGCGAAGCCGACACCCCAGAAGAAGTGCAGGCGCTGTTGCCGCTCGACACGCTGGAACTTGAAGTCGGGTACGGGCTTATCCCGCTGGTGGATGAAGAACAGAACGGGAACCTCTTGTCGCGCATCCGCTCTATCCGCCGGCAATTCGCGCTCGATATGGGCGTGGTCATCCCTTCCTTGCACCTGCGGGACAACCTGCAACTCAAGCCCGGTCAGTATGTGTTGCTCATCAAGGGCAATCAGGTGGCAACGGCAGAAATCCTCATCGACCACTTCCTTGCGATGGACCCCGGCAACGCCATCCACAACATTGAGGGCATCGACACCCGCGAACCCGCGTTCAACCTGCCTGCTATCTGGATCAGCGAGGCGCAACGCGAAGAAACCATGCTTGCGGGCTACACCGTGGTTGATCCGGCAACAGTCATCGCCACGCACCTGACAGAAGTTTTAAAGCGCCATCTGGCAGACTTTCTGGGGCGTCAGGAAGTGCAGGGGCTCCTTGATACACTTGCCAAGCACGCGCCAAAGGCCGTGGAAGAGCTGGTGCCGGGGACGCTCAATCTGGGCGCGATGCAAAAGGTGCTTCAGAATCTGGTACGCGAAAACGTGTCTATCCGCGACATGCTGTCTGTTGTCGAAACCCTTGGGGATTACGGCGGTACGGTGAAAAACACCGAAACGCTGACCGAATATGTCCGCGAACGCCTCGGACGCACCATCACCAAGGCCTACCTTGACAGTGAGGGCACCTTGCCTGTCATCACGCTTGACCCTGATGCGGATCGCGCCTTGCAGGAATCTATCCGGCAGGTGGACGGCGGCACCTATCTGTCCCTGAATCCGGCTGTTGCGCAAAAGCTCATCCACAACATCAACATGGCTGTTGAAGGCGCGGTGAACACGGACGGGCAACCTGTCCTTTTGTCCACCCCGCTGGTGCGCCCGCATCTGGCGCAACTTGTGGTGCGCTTTCTGCCCAATGTGCCTGTCATTTCTCAGGCGGAAATTCCGTCCGACACCCGCCTTCAGGCTGTCGGCAATGTGGGGATTGAATAATGCAGGTCAAGACGTTTACGGGCCCCAATGTGCAAGCCGTGCTCGCGCAGGTCAAGGCGGACATGGGCACGGAGGCCATCATTCTTTCTAGCCGGGACGTGCGCAAGGAGGGGCAGCTCTGGCATGAAGTCACCGCAGGCGTGGACAGTGTTCCAGAAAACAGCTCCCCGGAATGGAGCGAATGGCACAAGGAATGGGACAAGATCAAGGAACACCTCTACGCCCTGATGCAACCCTCCCTCCAGTGGGAACGCCTCAGCCCAAGGCAGCGGGTCGCGCTTGAATACCTGCAACGTGAGGGCACAGACGACGCCGTGATTGTGGAGCTGTACCACAAGCTGGCCTCAGCACCGGGGGCTTCGGTGCTTGAAGCGCTCAGTGAGATCGTGCCCACCCGCCCGTGGACGCTTGAGGCGTGGCCGGAGCGGTTGCACATCATGGCAGGGCCTTGCGGATCAGGCAAGACCACAGCGGCGTTGCGCATGGCGTTGCTCTTGCGACAAGAAGACCCCACCCTGAAGGTGGCCTTCATCAACGGTGACTGCGAACGCGGCAACGGGCGCCTGTTGCTGCGGCACTGGGCGGAACTGTCCGACTTTGCCTACCTTGAGGCCTCCGACAACGAAGCCATGCGCACCGCCTTGCGCACATCGGCTGATGCTGATTGCGTGTTCGTTGATTTACCCGGTCTGTCCGCGTCTTCTGCCGGAGCTGGCAAAGACGCAACACTTATGGAAACGCTCACCGCGCTGGGCTTGCAGGGGCTTGGGGGGGCGGTGCATCTGGCCTTGCCGCCGCACTACGGCACCGCACAGAACCGGGCGTTTCTCACGCGCTACCAGTCGGGGATGCTGGCAAGCATTGTGTGGACAAAACTTGACGAGGCCGCCTGCTATGGCCCGCTCATCAACGTTGCCTCGACCTCAGGCCTGCCGGTGTCCGCGCTGTCCTACGGGTCAGCCATGCGCGGGTCACTCGTTCCGGCGCAAGAAGCTGCACTGTGGAGATTGGTGTTCAAACGTCAGTTGCCGAGTCAGGGCGCGGCGGAGTCTGAGGGCGAAGCGCAAGGCGGACAAGCTGGACAAGGCGGCAGATCGTCTGCCCCGTCTGTCGAACCCCCGCTTGTCGCACGATCGAGTTTTTCGGATGAAAACAATGAAGTTTAAGGCCTTAACAAAGCGTCTCGGCAGGATTGACTTTGTACCTTGTAGAGAGTGGAGCCGCGTACATGAGTGCTGATTTTCCGCTGGTGTTTTCCGTTACCTCTGGTAAGGGTGGGGTGGGGAAAACAAACATCGCCGTAAACCTCGCTTGTTGCCTTGCACAAGCGGGCAAGCGCGTGGTACTGCTTGACGCCGACCTTGGGCTGGCTAACGTGGACATCATGATGGGGCTGACGCCGTCCCGGAATCTGTTTCATCTGTTCCACGAGGGTGCGACGCTTTCCGACATTTTGTGCGACACGCCCTACGGGTTTCGGATGCTTCCGGCGTCTTCTGGCATGACGGAAATGCTCTCCCTCTCCACCGGGCAAAAGCTGGAACTGCTTGAGGCGGTGGATACCCTTGAGGACACGGTTGATTATTTCATTGTGGACACGGGCGCTGGAATCAATGATAATGTCTTGTATTTCAATCTGGCGGCACAAGAACGTCTGGTTGTGCTGACCCCAGAACCCACCTCGCTGACGGACGCTTACGCGCTCATCAAGGTGATGAACCTCCGGCACGGGGTGGACAGGTATAAGATTCTCGTCAACATGGCGCCTGACGTGAAGACAGCCAAAGATATTTTTTTGCGCCTGCACATGGCGTGTGATCATTTTTTGAGCGGTATATCGCTGGATCTCGTGGGTATTGTCCCACGCGACCCGGCTGTGCGCAAGGCAGTTGTGAATCAGCGCCCCTTTTGCGTGAGTGAGGCGGAAGGGATGGCCGGACGTGCAGTGCGTCAGGTGGCGCGGATTATCCAAACATGGGACGTCCCCGCGAGTCTTGATGGCAATATCAAATTCTTCTGGAAAAAACTCCTCTTCCGGCAATGATCCGTGGGACAATCTTGAGTCCGGCGCACAGGTCTGGACGGCGTTTTCTCCTATGGATCAGGAACGGATCGTCCGGCATTATGCCCCGAAGATCCGCTTTCTGGCCTTGCGCCTCAAGGCCAAGCTCCCGCGCAGCGTTGAACTGAACGATTTGCTCAGTGCCGGGACACTCGGACTCATGGAGGCGCTCGGTAAATTTCGTGCTGTGCTCGGTATCCGGTTTGACACCTACGCAGAAAACCGCATCCGGGGTGCCATGCTCGACGAATTGCGGCGTCTGGACTGGTTTCCACGCAGTCTGCGCCAGCGGGTACGCCAGCTTGACGACGCCATGTGGCGGATCGAACACGACAAGGGGCGCACAGCCACGGAAGAAGAGTTACAAGAGTATACAGGGCTTGACGTAAAAGACGTGCGCACGGGACTTGAAGCGCTCCAGAATCAGCTTTGCTTGTCCCTTGACGCTATTCAAGATTCCTTGGCTCAGGAACCCCAGGCTACCGACGGCGAACCTTTTAAAAATGCGGCTCTCAATGAGCTGGTTGATCGGGTTGCTGGGCTGATCGATACGTTGACACCAAGAGAAAAACT
>JAVVPW010000047.1:0-12355 GCA_036655575.1 Bilophila sp. | reverse complement strand
CTTCAGAAATCCAGCCAACTTTTTCAAAAACGACTTTTCCGTTTTTCATATAAGCTATATCAAAACATTTATCCGGCTTTCCTCCAGTAAGAAGTCTGTTCTTTCCATATCTATAATAGATACCCGTCTTCCCTGTCGAGGTACGCCCAGTTTTAAGGTGTGCCATAGAATTTTGCTATCCGCTAAAATTGTTTTTGACACCTGAAGTCAAAACGGTTATAAAACTACTCGTTAAGTAGCTACTGAATAGATATACTACGATACCAGACGGTTACCACCTCGCATGGTTTTAAGCGAATCCTCTTCTGAAGAAAGGATCTCTCCTTTTCCAGCCCCTATCCCTTTTCTTCCCAAGATTTTTTGTGTGAGCGCAGGACTGACGCTGGGAAGAGATTGCGGCGCACTGTTTCTGGAACTTTCAGTCAAGGTTTATCATGCCCATATCTGGAGATGCCCAAAAAAAGAGTGCTCTGCCCGCGCATATCGCCGTTATTATGGACGGAAATGGGCGCTGGGCGCAGGAACACGGTCTGTCCCGCAGTGAGGGGCACAAGGCCGGGGTGCGCGCTGCTAAAGATATTGTGACAGAATGTCGCAGACTTGGCATTCGCTGTCTGACGCTGTATACGTTTTCGCAAGAAAATTGGGGACGCCCACAAGCTGAGGTCAGTCTGCTGTTTCAACTGCTCGTCACGTTTTTGCGTGAAGAGTTGCCGTCTATGGAACGCAACGACATTCGCCTGCACGTCTTTGGGGACATCGACGCCCTGCCCTTGCCGGCTCGTACCGCTCTTCGTCACGCTATGAGCCGAACAGCGCACTGTACGAGCATGACTGTGAATCTGGCGCTCAACTATTCTGGACGCGAGGAAGTGCTTCGTGCTGTGCGCGCTGTGCTTGCTGAAGGCTTGCGACCAGAAGAACTGACTGAAACGGTGTTCCGTTCCCGGCTCTATTCGCAGGATCAACCCGACCCGGATCTGGTCATCCGTACCAGTGGCGAACTGCGTGTCAGCAATTTTCTGATTTTTCAGACCGCCTACAGCGAATTTTATTTCACATCCCTCTACTGGCCCGATTTTACACCGGAAGAACTCCGCAAGGCTCTCGCTGACTACGCGAGCCGCAACCGTCGTTTTGGACTTACTCAGGAGCAGACCGCATGATCATCGCCTCTTGCCATCTTCCCCGTGTGCTCACCGGCATCGCCCTTCTCCTCGCACTTGGGACAGCGCTCTGGCTTTCCGGCGGCACCCTTTTTGGTTTTTTGTTGCTTTTTTCACTGCTCGGACTCTGGGAATTTTACGCTATGTTCTGGCCGAGCCGTGCGGAACTCGGTGGGCGGCTGCTTGGGTTGTTTCTCGGCGGTGGTCTGCTGACGTTTGCCTGGATGCGTCCCGGACTTGTTGAAGCGTTTCTCGGTATTTCGACGGTGGTTCTGGCCTCTTTTTTCCTTTTCAACTGGGCGCGCAACGATGCTTACCGTTTCACCCGCGTGGCGGTCATTCTCGGCGGGATACTCTATGTGCCCATGCTGCTCCTGCCTGTGTTTGGCTTCAGCCTTAAAGAGCAGGTTTTTCTTCTTTTCGCCACTGCCGCCTCAGACACAGCCGCTTATTTTGTTGGGATGCGCTTTGGAAAGCACAAAATATGGCCTAAAGTCAGCCCAAAAAAGAGCGTTGAAGGCAGTCTTGGCGGCTTGCTGGCGTGTGTTTTCGTGTGTACAGGATTCGGTCTGATCTTCGGTGTCGCAAACCTGTCAAGTTTCATCCTGTTGACGTGTCTGCTTGGGATCATGGCGCAGTTGGGGGATTTTTTTGAATCCGCCCTCAAACGCTCTCGTTCTGTCAAGGATTCTGGGATCGTGCTCCCCGGACACGGGGGGGTTCTTGATCGCATCGACAGCCTGCTTTTTGTCATCCCTACCTATACCTTTGCCAAAACGTTCTGGCTGTTTTTTTAGGGTCTTTTACTCATGCCTTTTTGAGACGAGCAGCGTTTCAAAAAGAATCTGCTCTAGGACACGCATGTATTGTTATATTTCTTCACTGCCCGGTACGGCTTGGGAAACAAGCGTTCCGCGCACGGTTGCGCTTTTGGGAAGCACAGGCTCTATCGGCGTTAACACGCTGAAAGTCATTGAAAAACACCCCGATCTGTTTCGTGTGTGCGGCCTTGCCGGGGGGCGCAATATCAGACGTCTGGCAGAACAGGCCGAGCGCTGGCGACCGCCGTATCTCGCTGTTCAGGATGAAAGCCTCAAGGAACCGTTGCAACTGTTGCTCTCCCGCGACTATACGCCGCGCATTCTCATCGGTCAGCAAGGGTACGCAGAACTCGCGTCCTTACCGGCTATTTCGACTGTCCTTGCAGCTCAGATGGGAGCCGCTGGCTTGCGGGGCACCCTTGCAGCAGCAAGCGCGGGCAAGGTCATCTGCCTTGCCAACAAGGAATCGCTGGTGCTTGCGGGGCAGCTCTTGCGGGCGATCTGTGCCAAAACAGGCGCGGTCATCTTGCCCGTAGACTCAGAACACAACGCCATTTTTCAGGCACTGCACGGGCGTACCCCGGAAAGCGTGGACAAGATCGTCCTCACCGCTTCAGGCGGGCCGTTTCGAGGAAAGGATCGAGCCTTCCTCGCCTCGGTGACTCCAGAACAGGCACTGCAACACCCCAACTGGAGCATGGGTGCAAAAATAACCATTGATTCTGCTACCATGATGAATAAAGGTCTTGAGGTTATCGAGGCACACCACCTGTACAACGTGCCTTCCGAACAGATTGAGGTGCTGGTACACCCGCAGTCGCTGGTACACTCGCTGGTTGCCTTCACCGATGGCTCACTCATGGCACATGTGGGCACACCAGATATGCGTATGCCCATCGCGCACTGTCTGGCGTGGCCTCGCTCTCTGGGGGTCGGGGTTGCACCGCTCAATCTGGCACAGGCTGGAACCTTGACCTTTGAAGAGCCAGACTTATGTTCTTTTCCGTGTCTTGAGCTGGCGCGTCAGGTCATCGGGAAAGGTACGGGGCTGCCTGTGGTGCTCAACGCTGCCAATGAGGTGGTTGTGGAGGCTTTTCTTGCAGGACGCATCGGCTTCATGGATATACCCGCTCGAATCGAGCAGGCGATTTGCGCTCATGACGGAACCGACCCCACATCGCTTGAAGCCATCGAAGAACTGGATCGTGAAACCCGACTCCGTGTCGGCGCATGGATAAAGAACGCATGGATTTTTTGCTGAACATACTTTCGCACTGGGACAGCGTTCTGGCTGTGCTTGTTGTGCTGGGTGGACTGATTTTCTTTCACGAACTCGGACACTTCGGCATGGCTCGTCTTCTTGGGATGGGGGTGCGTACCTTTTCTCTTGGTTTTGGACCGAAACTCTTGACCTTTCGTCGGGGGAAAACCGATTATTGCCTGTCGCTGATTCCACTGGGCGGCTATGTGGCGCTTGCGGGTGAAGAGGACGATGAGGAACCGCGCTCTTCTGGCGAGAGCAAGGACATTGACGGCATCGTGTTTGACGCAAACGAGCTGTTTTCCGAGCGTCCTGCGTGGAACCGTCTGCTGGTGGTGCTTGCCGGGCCTGTAGCCAACTTTGCGCTGGCGCTGGTCATTTGCTGGGTGCTGGCTCTTGCACAAGGCGAAACCTACCGTCTGCCTGTTGTCGGGAGCGTCCTTGCAGAAAGCCCCGCAGCCGCCGCCGGGGTACAGCCCGGTGATACGATTGTTCAGATTGACGCTGTTTCCATCAATACTTGGGATCAGGTCATGGCGGGTGTGGGCGCTGGCAACGGCAAGCCTTTGCACCTCGTCTTGCTGCGCGACGGTGAAGAGCGTTCGCTCGTGGTGACGCCTGAAGCCAAAACCCGTCCCAATCTGTTTGGCGAAATGAAACCAGCCTGGCTCATCGGTATTTCCGATGCCGGGAAAATCGGTACAACGCCGCTTGGTGTGCTTGACGCCATCTCGTCTGGAACCATAAAGACATGGGACATGATCGCCTTCACCTGCGAAAGTTTTGTCAAGCTGTTTCAGCGAGTTGTCCCTCTCGACAACGTGGGTGGCCCCATTCTCATTGCCCAGATGATCGGACAACAGGCTGAGAACGGTCTGCTGGCGGTTTTGATGCTTGCCGCACTCATCAGCGTGAACCTTGGTATCTTGAATCTCTTGCCCATTCCTGTGCTTGACGGCGGGCACATTGTGTTTTTGACACTGGAAATGATCCTGCGTCACCCTGTGAGCCTCACCGCTCGAAACATGGCTGCCCGTGTCGGCATGGCGCTGTTGCTGTGTCTCATGCTCCTAGCAACATGGAATGATCTTGTGAGGTTGTTTTCGTGAACGGGACAACGCTTATTCTGAACGCTTCTGAAGGTCGAATACAACTTGTGCTGGCGCAAGAGCGCACCATCTTGTGTTGTCAGGACTGGAGCGCTCCCTCCAAGGGTACGGAGTTGCTCACGCCCGTACTCGCAGATACGTTGCAGCGACTTGGCATGGTGCCAACGGACATCGAACGCATCGCCTGTGTCGCGGGGCCGGGCAGTTTTACAGGTCTGCGGCTGGTGCTGACCACAGCCGCGGCCTTTCGGCGGGCAACAGGCATCCCCGTAGCCGCGCTCAACGCCTTGCAGGCGCTTGCCGCGAGTCTGCCAGCGCCGTTGCTCGGCACGCCCTGTCGGGTGCGGGTGCTGACCCATGCCCGGAGGGATCTGGTGCATGGGCAGGATTTCACCGTTGCGGCGCCCGGAGCGCTTCCTGTTCCCGTAGGTGAGCCAGCCATGTGGGATCTGGAAACAGCCTGCGATTTTTCCCTTGGCGTGCCGCACATCCTGATGGGAAGCGGTGTGGCTCGGAATCTGCCGGTGTTGCGTGAAGCCTGTAGCCGGAGCGGCGCGACGCCGATCCTGTTGACAGATCACGATCACCCTGCCCCGCACGCTCTGCTCAACCTGACCCTTGCGCTTGCTGCAACCGCGTGGGTACAGCAGGATCTGGAGCCGCTCTACCTGCGCCCCTGCGACGCTGTGGACAATCTGGCCTCCATCGCCGCCAAACGCGGACAAGCCCCAGAAGAAGCCTACGCCGAATTGCACCGCCTCCTCAAGCCGTCACTCTAAAGCATTTTAACCGCCGTCTGGATGCGCTGCAACGCTTCAGTCAGTGTCGCACGGGTGCAGGCCATGTTCATGCGCATGAAGCCAGCACCTTCTTGACCAAAGACACCGCCGTCATTCATGGCGACCTTTGCTTTCTTGAGCATGAATGCGTGCAGCTCGTCTGGCGTCAGTGACAGTGCGCGGCAGTCCAGCCAGAGCAGGAAGGTGGCTTCCGGTCGCGTGACCTTGATGCGCGGGATGTCGCGTGCAAAAAAGTCCAGTGCAAACGCAATGTTTCCCTCTATATACGCCTTTGCCTGATCCGCGTACCACGCGCACTGGGTGTAGGCTGTTTCCAGCGCTACCAGTCCGAGGCTTGTCGGTTCGGCTGATCTGCGGGCTTGTATGGTGCTTGCCAGACGTGCCCGCAGAGTCGGATTGGGCACAATGGCTGCGGCGGCGTGCATACCGGGAATGTTGAAGGTTTTGCTGGGATTGACGAACACCAGCGTGTTTGCGGCGATGAGCGGGGAAAGACTCGGCATGGGCACATGGTGGAGCGGCGGGTACACAAAGTCGCCGTGGATTTCATCGGAAACCAGCACCACGCCGTTGTCTGCGCAAGCCTCGCCCACCGCGACAAGTTCGTCAGGTGTGAACACGCGCCCTACCGGATTGTGCGGATGGCACAAGAACATGAGCTTGACTGCGGGATCGGCAAGCTGCCGATAAAGGTCAGGCAGATCCATGCGCCATACACCGTGCGCGTCTTCCTTGAGGGCGTTCACACGCTTGACCCTGCCGTTTTGCACGATACACTCGTGAAACGGTGGGTAGACTGGCTGCTGAATGAGCACCGCGTCACCGGGTGCGGTGAAGGTCTGAATGGCGTCCACCAGACCGGGAACAATGGCATGGGCAAAGAGCACCCACTCCGGTTCGATACGCCAGTCAAAGCGCGTGCCCATCCAGTGACGGACAGCTTCAGCAAAGTGTGTGGTGATGCGCGGATACCCAAAGCTGCCCGCGTTGATACGCGAAGTCAGCGCGTCAAGGACAGGCTGTGGACACCTAAAATCGCTGTCCGCAATCCACATGGGAATGACATCTTCAGGATAGGTATTCCATTTAAGACTGTCCGTACCACGCAGATTGCGAGTGCGATCAAAATCATGCTGAGGATGAAACGTCATACGAGTCTCCTTTGTGAGGGCTTCTTATACGGTCTGCAAACAGTAAGAGGCAGGAACAAAAACGGTGCAACCCACGATTCGTACTCTGAAGGCATGAGTATAAAAGAATAAGTAATTCACGAGGAAAGATCCTTACGGTAAGACGGTAGCAACACACCCCCGTGTGTCATGACCCCAACCAGAGGAGAGATACTCGTGAAAACACTCACCTGTCTGTGTCTTGCTGTTGCCTGCGGCTTTCCCACCATCAGCTTTGCAGCAACACCTTCCCAGACGTATTCGGCGTCAACGGTTGCGCCTTCGACAACGCAGGTTTCTCTTGAGGAAACCGTCAAAGCCACCCTCAGCCAGTACCGCCAACTTAAAGCCATTCAGGAAAACCGGCAAGCCAGCGTCCACGAGCTTCGGCGAGCCAAAGCTGGATGGGGGCCACGGCTTGATGTCGTAGGCGGCGTGGGCGCGAGTCATTTGAGCGACTCCACCACCCGCTCCTACGGCTCGGATACGGGAATGCGACAAGCCGGCAACGTTGGCATGACACTGACGCAAACTCTCTGGGACGGCTTTTCGACCGGAAGCAAGGTTGACATCGCAACGTATCGCCTGAACTCTCTTGACCAGCGCGTGCTTGACAACGCCACCATGCTGACCCTTGAAGCTGTTATTGCGCATGTTGAACTGGAACGCAACCGGATTTTGCTGGACTACGCCAACAAAAACGTTGCGCAACACCAGACTATTCTTACAGCACAACAGACCCGCGAAATCATGGGTGCGAGTACACTTGCCGATGTACAGCAGATTCAAGGGCGCCTCATGCGTGCCCATTCGCAGCAAGTCGATATGCAGGCATTGGTACGAGAAGCAGAAGAAGCCTACACCCGCTTGACGGGAAAGAATCCTCCGGCCTCAATGCAGTCTGTTGCGCTGCCATCACCTGTATACGAATCACAACAATCCTGTCTTGATATGGCGTTGCAGCACAACATCAAATTGCTGGCCTATGGTGAAGACATCAAGATGGCTGGAAGTGAACGAGAGCTGGCAAAGGCCTCCTATCAGCCTGTCATCAATCTTGAAACAGGCCCGAATTACAGTGACAGAGGCGGCAAAGGCTCGCAGTGGACATCTTCCTTTGACGCCATGCTGGTTACGCGGTGGAATCTGTTCAACAGCGGTGCGGATGTCGCTGGTGTTGCGGCGGCTTCTGCCAGATACAGACAGATCCGTGAAGAAGCCATGAATTTCAGTGATGACTTGCGCCAGCAGGTTGCGGATACATGGACACGCTACATGGCGGCACAGGGTCAGGAACAGTACTACAAGAAAGCAGTCATGTACAATACAGAAACCCGCGATGCCTTTTTTGAACAATTCAGGGTAGGTGAACGGAGTCTGCTTGATGTGCTTGACGCCGCCAGTGAACTGTACAACTCCTCCACCCAGCGCGCCACCGCGTCGAGCAATGTGTACATTGCAGCCTACCGCATGTACGCGCTTTCAGGCACCATTTTGCAGTTGTTTGGCATTGAGGAGCAATCGCTCTTACAGGCAGATGGGGCCAAGTAAGGCAGGTCACCATGTATACACAAGACACAGCGTCGGTAGACCATGACGCCGAAACAAGGCTTGCTCCGGCAGAGCTGGATCGTATCCCGCCCACAATCCACTCTCTGGTGACGCTGTTGCGTCTGCTTGGCAAGACCGTTTCGCCCAACTTCCTGATGGGAGGAGGGGTTGGGGTAAACAGCTCACCGGCAACGTGTCTGCGTGCGGCACAACGGGCAGGCCTGTTCGGCAAGATCGTACAACAAGAGGACTTGCGCACGCTCTCCCCGCTGACCTTGCCCTGCATCCTGCTGTTGCGCGCACACCACACCTGCGTTCTGCTGCACATCGGGGACACGCAGGCCACGATCATTCTTTCTGAACACGGCGAACAGGTGTCAACCGTACCTCTTGAAGAGCTGCACGCCATGTACCTTGGCTATGTGCTTTTTGCCGCTCTTCAGGCTTCAGATACCGCGCTTCAAGAACGCTTCAGACATATCCCCAGAACCAGACACAAGCGCTGGTTCTGGGATGTCCTCCTGTACTACTGGCCTTTGTATCGACACGTCGCTGTCGCCAGTATCGCTATCAACGCCATTGGGGTAACGGGTTCTCTTTTTGCCATGAACGTCTATGACCGCGTGGTGCCCAACAACGCCCTTGAAACCTTGTGGGTGTTGGCGACCGGTGTTCTGCTGGCGTATTTTTGTGACTTCATTTTGCGCAATGTGCGTAATTACTTTGTCGATGTGGCGGGGCGCAATGCCGATGTCGTGCTTTCGAGCAAGCTGGTGGAGAAAGTCCTGACCATGCGGTTCGACAAAAAACCGGAATCCACCGGAGCGATGGTCAACAATCTGCGGGAATTTGAAGCCTTGCGAGACTTCTTCAGTTCAGGAACCTTGCTGACGTTTGTGGATCTGCCCTTCCTGCTGCTGTTTCTCCTCTTGACATGGTACATCGGCGGCCCGCTGGTCTACATCCCGCTCATGGCTGTCCCGCTGATGATTGGAGGTGGCTTGTGGCTTCAGGCGCTGGCACGGCGTTCAGCAGAACAGGGCTTTCATCAGAATATGCAAAAAAACGCCCTGCTGATGGAGATGGTCAACGGTCTGGAAACCATCAAATACTGCATGGCTGAACACCGCATGTTGCGGCAGTGGGAACAGACTGTCGGTGCTTCCGCGCTGGCCTCCAGTCAATCCCGGCGGTTTTCCTCTCTGGCAACCACGCTTTCATCGTCTCTTACACAAATGGTCACCGTTGGTATGATCGTCTGGGGGGTGTACCTCATTGCCGCAGGACAATTGACGATGGGCGGGCTTATTGCCTGCAACATCCTGATCGGGCGGGCTATGGCACCGCTGATGCAACTGTCTGCCATGCTCAGTCGATACCAGCAATCGCGCATGGCACTGAAGGCGCTTGACGCGCTCATGGACATCCCTTCAGAAAACAGTGCGGAACTGCCGGGGGTGGATTTCAGCAACCTTGCCCCATCGCTCACGTTTGAAAACGTGTCGTTCAGTTATCCTGACGCCAAACAGCCTTCACTCAAGGCTGTCAATCTGCACATCTCCCCCGGTGAAAAGGTGGGCATCATCGGCTTGATGGGTTCTGGCAAATCCACTCTGGGGAAGCTGGCTGTGGGACTGTATCAGCCCGATCAGGGGACTGTACGCTTCGGGGATGTGGACATTCGCCAGATGGACACCGCTGACCTGCGCAGTCGCATCGGGTTTCTGCCACAGGATGTGGTGCTGTTTTTCGGCACGATTCACGACAACATCGCCTTAAACGACACGACCGTAAACGATCGGCAGGTCAGCCGTGCGGTCTGGGCTTCTGGGGTTTCTGACTTCATCCGCAACCGTCCCGCAGGGCTAGGGACACAGGTGGGCGAACGAGGAATGCAGCTTTCCGGCGGTCAGCGGCAGTCCATTGCGCTGGCGCGGGCACTGCTGCACGACCCTGCCGTGCTGGTGCTCGACGAGCCGACCAGCAACATGGATACCGTGACAGAACTGCTGGTGCGCTCACGTCTGCAAACGCTCATCGCCGACAAGACCGTTGTGCTCATCACGCACCACATGAACATGCTCGAACTGGTGGATCGTCTCATCGTCATGCAAGACGGTGGGATCCTTGCTGATGGCCCCAGACAAACGGTTCTGGCTCAATTGCGAGGAGAAAAGTCATGACCCCGCAACCACCCGAAGCGCACCCAAAAGCCTCGAAACAAGAGCACCCGCCCGATCAGGACAAGCTGTCGTTCATGACTGAAGTTGACGCCGCACTCCACCGTAAGCCCACACCGACGATTCGGGCACTCTCGCTCTTGACGCTGGTGATGGTGGTGTTGTTTGTGTTGTGGGCTGCGTGGGCGGAGATCGACGAAACAACCAGAGGACAAGGGCAGGTCATCGCCTCGCAACGGACGCAAATGATAGGCAATCTGGAAGGCGGCATTCTTCAGGAACTGCTTGTGCATGAAGGACAAATTGTCGCTAAGGACGCGCCGCTCGCACGCATCAGCAACGAAACCGCAGCAAGCACCTATCGGGATATTCAGGGCAAGAGCAACGAACATCGGGCCGCTATTATCCGGCTGAAAGCAGAAATCAGCGGTGAAGAACCGGTGTTCTCGCCAGCTCTGCTGGCACTCGCGCCGCACATCGTGGAAGATCAACAACGTCTGTACGCTACCCATAAAGAAAAAAGCGAGGCGGATCTGGCTATTGCCGAATCGCAATACATCCAAAAAAACCACGAAGTACAGGAACTCAAACAACGTAAAATCCAGACGGCACAAAACCTTGCCTTACTGTACCAACAGCTCGGCATCACCAGCAAGCTCTCGTCACAAAAGCTCTATTCGAGGATAGACCATCTCAATCTGCAACAAAAGGCGACCACCCTGCGGGGCGATCTGGAATCACTCGCAAACACCATTCCCAAAGCTGAAGCCGCTGCCCTTGAAGCCAGACACAAATACACACAGCATCAAGCTGAACTGCACAGCCAGTATGCCGAGGAAATCAACAAGCGCAGTACGGAACTGGCCTCACTTCAGGAGTTGTTGCGTGCGGGTTCTGACCGTGTTGTGCGCACGGAACTGCGCTCACCCGTCCTTGGCACCATCAAGCAGATCCATTGCACCACGGTGGGGGGTGTCATCAAGCCGGGTGAACCTATCATGGAAATCGTTCCTCTGGACGACACGCTGCTGGTGGAAGTCCGCATCCGACCCGCAGACATTGCCTTCATCCACAGGGATCAAAAGGCTATGGTCAAAGTTACGGCCTATGATTTTTCCATTTATGGCGGTCTTCACGGCGTGGTGGAAGCGTTAGGTGCTGACACCGTAGAAGATCGGCGCGGTGAATGCTTCTATCTGGCGAAAGTCCGCACCAACACCAACACCATCCTTTACCGCGAACGGCACCTTCCCATCATGCCCGGCATGGTCTGTACCGTGGATATTCTCACAGGCAAACGTACCCTTCTCAATTTTTTGCTCAAGCCCATCCTCAAGGTTCAGCAGGACGCCCTGCATGAACGCTGATTGTAACCCTTACTTCAAGGCAGGTTTATCATGGCCACTCGCGTACTCCAGATGCCCTCATCCCGCCAGCACACAACCCTCTTGACCCATCCCGGTGATCGTCTTGTCTTTGCCTTTTCTCCCGCACAGGTCTTTGCCGAACGTACTGGTCAGGATCTGGTGCTGGCGCGGCATGACGGAAGCCGTCTGACACTCAAGGATTTTTACACGCATCCTGAAGCGTTGTTGCCCGAAATCGAAATCAACGGCAAGGTCACCCCCGGTGGTGCCTTTCTTGACGGACTCAATCAGGAAGACATGCCGCAAGCAGGACATATCCCTGAAGTTGTAGCCGCCCGGTTCCACGAATACAGCGACGACGCACTGTTGCAAGGCGTAGACGCCCTTGGCCCGCTCGGCGCGAAGCACGACAGCACGAAAGAAGAGCTTCGGCTTCGTGAACCGAATGAAAACCGTCACCTTGTGGCAACCGAACCCCCTTCTGGACACGATATTCCCGGATCAACAACCGGCAATCCTCCCGCAACCGACAATCCTCCCTCAATCCTCAATCCTCCACCTCTTCCCGATGTTCCCGGAACAGGCGACTCCGCAAAGAAAGATGTTCCCGGCCCTAGCGTGGATTCTTTCCGGGATATTGTGACCGAGGATCAGGAGAGTGTGCTCAACGGCACTGTTCTTGCGCATTCCACTCCCGGTAAAGAACCGAGCACGCTCCTCTGGACGAGCGCACCCGCATCAGCCTTTGGCGTTGTGCGTCTCAATCCCGATGGCACATATCGCTATCAGCTTGATAATACACTGCAAAAAGTGCAAGCACTGAGCGAAGGAGAACACGCTGAAGAACATTTCACCTATACCTATACAGACGCGCAAGGCTTGCAAGCGACTGGCGTTCTTACCATTATTATCAATGGTGCCAACGACGCCC
>JAVVPW010000046.1:0-12481 GCA_036655575.1 Bilophila sp. | reverse complement strand
GGCGCGGTTCATCCATCTTGGCTGCACCTCATCCGACATCGTGGACACAGCGGGTTCCTTGCTCATGGTCGAAGCTGGTGAACTGATTCTGAAGGGCTTTGATCGTCTGCTTGCGGTGCTCAAAAAGCTGGCACTCGACCATCAGGGCTTGCTTTGCATGGGACGTACCCACGGCATCCACGCCGAACCCACCAGCTTTGCGCTGAAGATCGCCAATTTTTACGCCGAGTTCGTCAGAGATCGCCAGCGCTTTTGTGTCGCGCTCACCGACATGCGTGTGGGCAAGCTCTCCGGCGCGGTGGGAACGTACACGGTTCTTTCACCTGAAGTTGAAGCCATGGTCTGCGAGTCGCTCGGTCTTGTTCCTGATAGCATTTCTACGCAGATCATTCAGCGCGACCGCCACGCCGCCTACTTCACCGCGCTTGCGGTGGCTGCTGGCAGTGTGGAGCGGCTTTGTGTGGAACTGCGCCACCTTCAGCGGACTGAAGTGCGCGAAGTTGAAGAAGGATTCGGCAAGGGGCAGAAGGGTTCTTCTGCTATGCCACACAAAAAGAATCCCATTTCCGCTGAAAACATGACCGGGCTTTCCCGGCTTATCCGCACCAACGCCCTTGCAGCACTGGAGAATCAGGCGCTGTGGCACGAGCGCGACATCAGCCACTCTTCGGTTGAACGTGTTATCATGCCCGATTCCACGATCCTCATGGATTACACCCTCCACCGCTTGTCAGGACTGCTGGAAGGCTTGCGTGTCCTGCCTGAAAATATGGCGCGCAACATGGATGTTTCATTCGGGCTGTATTATTCCCAGCGGGTGCTGACAGCGCTTGTCGAATCTGGAATGCCCCGGCAGGAAGCCTACGTCACCGTGCAACGCAACGCCATGCAGAGCTGGGAAACAAGGCAGTCCTTCCCCGAACTTGTCAAGGCAGATCCAGACATCGCAGGGCGCCTTGACGCAACCGCCCTCAACGATCTTTTTGACTCCACCTTCTATCTCCGCCACGAAAAAACGATTTTAGACAGAGTGTTTGGATAAAAAGACAACCTGAGAAAAACCTTTCCCTGAGGCAAAAACTGTTGATCCCGCACGACCTGCAATCTTATGGAGAAACTGTATGCTGGAACTGAAAAAACGCCTTGCTCGTATTTTGATCGAACGCTCCTACCGGGAAGGCGATTTTACCCTCGCTTCAGGACGCAAGAGCGACTACTATTTTGATTGCCGGCAGACGGCGTTGCATCCTGAAGGTTCGTGGCTCATCGGTACCCTGTTCAATGAACTGCTTGCCACTGTGGACATCGTGGGCGTTGGGGGCATGACGCTCGGCGCTGACCCGCTCGTTTCGGCAACCACCGTGATTTCCCATGAAAAAGGCCGTCCACTTGCCGGGCTTATCGTCCGCAAAGAAGCCAAAGGCCACGGGACAGGTCAATATGTAGAAGGTCTTACCAACTTCAAGCCCGGCGACCGCGTTGCTATGGTTGAAGATGTGGTGACAACCGGTGGTTCGCTCATGACCGCTTGTGAACGGGTCAAGGCCGCTGGTCTGAACGTGGTTGCCGTGTGTACGGTGCTCGATCGTGGCGAGGGCGGACGCGAGGCCATTCAGGCTGCTGGATACGAGCTGCTTGCGCTGTTCACCCGTCCAGAACTGGTTGCGCTGGCGAAAGAGCCTTTTTCTGATTGATTCCTGCGTGTTATGCGCAACACAATCGCCTGTCCCGGAAAAAAGCACTCGACAAGTCTAGAGATATTTTATACTGCTTTGGGAGGAAGACACTTCCAGAAGTCTCGTTTTCAGGGGAGAACTCGTGTAATCATGCTCCATACTCCTTTTTTCCGAAGAGTAGCTCGTTTTTCTCTCCTTGTCGTCTTAGGGGGATTCTTGGTTGCGTCCGATGCCCAGAGCTGGGAAGCTGTGGTCACGGATTCTCCGCGTGTGCCTCCGCGCCTGATTGTTGTTGAAAAGACAGTGCAGAAACTGCATCTATACGAACGTAAGAGTCCATTAAAACTACAGAAAACATTCCTTTGTACCACAGGACAAAAAACAGGCGACAAGGTTGCATCCGGGGACTTGCGCACGCCTGAAGGTGTCTATTTTGTTGTTGACAAGATTGATCGCGGGCTGAACTTTCAGGAGTACGGCGGCATAGCACATACCCTTAACTACCCGAATCCTGTTGATAAACTGCACGGAAAAACCGGGCATGGGATCTGGATTCATAGCCGGGGGCGTCCTATCACGCCGCTTGAAACCAAGGGCTGTATCGCCCTTGATCTGAGCGACATAGACCAGCTTGGGGCGCAGTTGCCAACAGGGACAGCCGTGGTGGTGGCGGATACCGTTCGTTCTGATGCCTCTGGCGTGCCAAAACCCGATGGGGAAACCTCCGCAGCAAGCACTGCCATCACTCGAATTTTGGAACAGAAGACCCGCGACTGGAATGCAGCGTGGGCAGGACGCGAAAAAAGCCTGTTCGAGTATTATTGGCCTGAAGCCTATACCAAAGCACAAGGTGAATCGTTTCAGTCCTTTCGATCGCAAAAAGAAAAGTTATTTGCAACACTCCCCTGGGTGCAGATTATTTACGGGGATATTCAGGTCTTGCAAGGGCCAGACTACTGGGTTTCGTGGTTCAGCCAGTATTACCGTGCGCCCAATCTCTCTACTGAAGGCATCCGCCGCCTCTATTGGCAGCCGGACAACAAGGGTGAACTGCGCATTGTTGGCATGGAATGGGTACCCATGGATCTGGGTATGGAAACCAGCTACCTTGAAACCGTGACGCCAAACGTTACGGCGTATATAGAACGCTGGCGCAAAGCGTGGCTGGCTGGCGATGTCAAAGGCTACGGGTCTTTTTATGCGCCTGCAGCCAAGCAGGGTGGACGCACCAGCGCCCAGTCTATCATGCAGCACAAGCAACTGACATGGGCGAAGAACAAGCCTGTAAAGGTTGAGCTTACTGGCTTGAGGGTCATGATTGTGCAAAACGGTGTCAAGGTAGACATGATGCAGAGCTATCGAGATTCTACCGGCTATCAAGATAAAGGCGTCAAGACTGTACTGCTTCAGCCCCGTGGAAACGACTGGAGTATCGTCTCTGAAGACTGGAGTGCGGCTCCATGACAGCCTCTAGCAAGTTCAGTCTTATTCTGATGCACGACGACGGTGAAATGCACCGCCTGCGGATGAACAAGGGAACCTTGCGGGTGCTGATCCTTCTCCTTGTGCTTTCGCCTTTGCTTGGTATGCTCGGTCTGTGGGTCGGGTGGGACGCATGGCATACCATTGCAGATTGGCATACAGAACGGCTTTCCTATCAGACACAGCTTGATGCACTGCGGGTACGGCTTGAACGCTTGTCCGCGCTCGAAGCCTTGCTTGGGGCGGAGGGGGATCGTGCGCTTGTTCCGGCTTCTACCCTGCCACCGCCTGACGCGGTAGCACGCACCTCTTCCGAGACAGTGCCCGGCGAACCAAAGACGGCTGCCCCTGCGGCTCTGGAGTCTGAGGCAAGTACGGCTGCTGGACAGAGTGCTGCAAAACCGTCTGAAGATGAAACCCTGCCAGACAAGGCGCGAGCCGCTGTGGACACCGGCGTCATCCGGGTGGAGAATATGCAGGCACGCATCGTGGATCGGCGGCGTATTCGCGCCAGCGTTGACATGTTCAACTCAGATCCAGACGGCAAGCCGCTTGGGGGGCGAACCGAGTTCAGCCTCATCACCGCAGACGGTCAACAGTACCCTTTATCGAATGAAGACGCTGTGTTTCGCATCAGTCGCTTTAAAAAAGTTGTGAGTACCTCGACCTTGCCGGTTGCAGGAACAGAAGTGGAAAACGCCGCCGTCATGGTCGAAGTGAAAGCGGACAACACCGTGCTCTACCGCAACATGTTTTCCATCGAAAGCCGCTAAGTCTCGCAGCGCTCGTGCCTCCTGTCCGCCGCTCCTGTCCGCACCGTGCCTCCTGTCCGCCGTCCTTCTCCTGTCCGCAACGTCCCTCTCTTGTCCGCAAGTGCCTCCTGTCGCTTGTTCCCCCGCAGTTTCACTGGCCTTCTTTGGTATCGCTTTGCCCTCTATCAAGTTGCCCTATATCAAGTGCGGGAGGTGCCGCAGGAAGGACAGGGGGGAGCATCCGTAATTCCGTAGTCGGCGCGTGTTTCGCCTCCAGAATCACCATACCGGTGCGCCGAAGGACTTCTTGTCGAAACAGATATTCGGCTTCAAGCTGTTTTGTCTTGTACTGCAACCACATACGCACTGCATAGCTGATTGTCCACGCTGCGGCAAAACCGCCCACAACCCAAATAGCGATGGTCTGAAAAGAATCTCCTATTTTCAGCAAAAAAACCATCAGCCCGTCCAGATAGTACACCCCCGCACCCATAAGCACGAATCCGGCAAACAGAATCACCGTGGGCGCACCGCGTACCAGTGCGTAAAACGTGCGCATTTTTTGCGGAATGCCCTCAAGCGTCTGCGGATCAGGTTCAGCCGACCCTCCAGTGGTGCGCGAAAAACCAAGACTCACCAGATTGACCAGCAGCATGACCAGTACCGGCACCATGACCACCGAAACAAGGTAGCCAATCCACGGGAAATGAAACTGCGGCACGCCACGGCTTGAGGTTTGCGCGTTGGTGATGCTGAAAACAAGCGCCCCCACCGTCACGGCAAGTTCCATCAGGACAATCCCGATCATCAAATATAAAAACAGACTCTTTTGTTCCTTTTCCGTAAAATGCTTGCCAAAAAGCGCTGCACTGGGGTGCTTCTCCTGTGTTTGTGCCGACTTGGAGGCGTCAGACGTGCCAGCGTCGGCACGGTCGGCACAGTCGGACTCGTGCGGTTCTACTGAACCCGGTTCCTGAGAAGAAAAAGGGAAAGCGGAAAAAAGCATACACGCTCCGTAATGGCCTGTAGAGGTAAGCACTGTGTTTCTCTATCCATCAAAGGCAACAACTTCTGTTTTGCTATCACAAACCCTCTCTCCAGCCAAGAAGAAAGGATCGTCCTGATTTTCTGGGATAGAACAAGAATATGCAAAAAAAGTCCCAATACAACAGCTTATTGCACCTGAATACGTCTTTTTCTGTATGCAGACTGTAGACTGGACATAACATATATGCTAGCTCTTTCAGCATAGCTTATCATTCGTTCTCATTTTTACGAGGTGTGTGTATGGCTCTAGATATGAACATGAGGATGAAACAAAAACAGTATGAAGCGACTATCATCGACTATGTAAAAGTTGACAATGGGCACTTCATCTCTATGAGTGACGATCAATCCTTTATGACCTTATTGCGTATGACGCTTATTAAGGAACTAGGACTGTCACAAACAGATATTTTTACTCCAGTACTTGACCCCGGTCAGTTACTGCGCGTCATCAAGGACGTAAGTAGCAAGCACCCAGCGCCCATTCTGTTCATGGAACGTGCTATGGGCGGACGGGATCTCAGCTTTCTGGTGCGCCAGTTTAAAGATGCCTTTCCCAAACTGCAAATCATCGTTTTGACCATTTCTGCTGAACGTGAACGCATCATGCTTCTGCACGAAGTGGGTGCTGACAACTTCATTGCCAAACCACTGTCAACAAATACACTTATTGAAAAACTGGCCTTTACGCTCAAACCCCAGAGCAAACTTGGTCAGCTCATAGACCTTGCAAAATCCATGTTGCAACAGGGACAGCCGGAAAAAGCCCTCAGTCTGTGCGAGCAGATTCTGGAGCTGAAACCCAACAGCGCCGCCGGGTTTCTGGTCAAGGGCGACGCCATGCGCCAGTTGAAACGCCCTGAAGAAGCGAAAGAGGCCTATCAGACAGCCAGCAATCAGGCAGATCTCTTTCTAGAGCCGTTGCGCCGTCTTGCGGAACTGGCTGGTGAAATGGGCGACCGTACGGAACAGCTCAAATTCCTTCAGCAACTCGATGCCCTTTCGCCGCTCAATGTGGAACGCAAGGTGGATATGGGCGAGATCCATCTGGCGCTTGGGCGTCCGTTTGAGGCTGAAATGCTGTTCGACAAGGCTGTTGAACAGATCACCAAAGAGGCTATGGGGAGCATCAGCACGCTGACCGGGCGGATTGCCGCATTCTACACGGAAAAAGATCCGGTCACAGCAGAAAAATTTCTCCGCAAGAGTCTGGAAGCCAAAGGGCGCTTCCTTACTCGTGAAGACATCAATATCTTCAACCAGCTAGGCATAAGCCTGCGCCATCAGGGGCGGTGGCAAGATGCCATCGTTGAGTACACAAAAGCGCTCAAGATCGCCCCTAACGATGAAAATCTCTTTTATAACTTGGGGATGGCTTGTGCTGAGGGAAAAGATTTCCGCGAGGCTCGGCGGTATATGCTGAAAGCTCTCGAAATCAATCCCAATCTGCCGCAGACGGGAGCGAATATTGCCTTCAATCTTGGTGTTGTGTTCCTTCAGGCGGGTGCCAGAGAGCGCGCCGGAGTGTGCCTTGCCATTGCTCTTGAACTCAATCCCAACATGACAGCGGCAAAACAGGCTCTTGCTCGACTGGAGCAGGGGATGTAAAGATGATCGAGCATGCGTTACAGCTGTAGCTCATGCCGATTGTGCACAACCAGTCTCCGACAAGGAAGGATAGCGTGTCTCAGTATAAGGTACATAAAACGCTGGATGAAATCAACGAGCGGATTAAAAAAGGTCAGGCGGTCGTTCTCAATGCTGAAGAAATGACCGAAGCCGTGCAGCGGCTTGGCGCGGAAAAGGCAGCTCGGGAAGTGGATGTCGTCACTACCGGCACCTTCTCGCCCATGTGTTCGTCTGGACTGCTTTTTAACATCGGTCAGCCAGAACCGCCCAAAATTCGGACATCAAAAGTCTGGCTCAACGATGTTCCCGCCTATGCCGGGCTTGCCGCTGTGGACAGCTATCTCGGTGCCACCGAGCCTTCTGAAGATGACCCCCTCAACAAGGTCTACCCCGGACAATTCAAATACGGTGGTGGTCATGTCATTGAAGATCTGGTTGCCGGGCGTTCTGTCCATCTGCGCGCCACAGCCTACGGCACAGACTGCTACCCCCGCAAATTGCTGGAGCGCACCATCACGTTGGCAGACCTGCCCTACGCACAGCTTTTAAATCCGCGCAATTGCTATCAAAACTACAACGTCGCCGTCAACGCCACCAAGCGCACCGTCTACACCTACATGGGGCCGCTGAAAGCAGAGATGCGCAACGCCAACTTTGCCACTGCCGGCAACCTGTCGCCGTTGTTCAATGATCCGCTTTTCCGCACCATTGGAACAGGCACCCGGATTTTCCTTGGTGGTGGAATGGGCTATGTTATCGGTGCTGGCACCCAGCACAATCCATCGCCCAAGCGCACGGAAAAAGGACTCCCGCTTTCCGGCGCGGGCACACTCATGTTGCGCGGCGACCTTAAAGGGATGCAGCCTCGCTACCTGCGCGGTCTGTCCTTTCTGGGGTATGGCTGTACCCTTGCCGTAGGCGTGGGCATTCCCATCCCCATTCTCAACGAGGAACTCGCTGCGTTCACAGGGGTTTCCAACGAGGATATTCTTTTGCCTGTCAAAGATTATGGCTATGATTACCCCAATGATCTGCCGCGTGTGATTCAGCATGTGTCGTTTGCTGAACTCATCTCCGGCGAAGTGGAAATTCAGGGTCGCAGGATTCCGACAGTTCCACTCACCAGCCACGCGCTGTCCCTTGAAGTCGCCAATACCCTCAAAGCATGGATTCAGAAGGGTGATTTCCTGCTCACGCAACCTGTAGATCTGATTCCGTCAAGCTAACATCCCAACGCTCCAAAAGCCTCGGCGGGTGAAGGGGGCACTTGCCCCCTTGCGGGGTACCCCCCTGCCCGCCGGAGGCCTTCCGCCGAAGGCCTTCCGCCGGAGGCCTTACAAGGAAAGACCGCACAGGTAGCGGCGCACCATGTCAAGCGCGTTGCCTACAGCGCGATCTCGTAGCCAGTCCCGACCAAGAACACGCCCTCGCGGGGTCATGGTGCGCACCCATGTGTTGTCGCCATCGCAAAGCGCGATATAGATAAGCCCCACAGGCTTTTTCGCGCTGCCTCCGGTTGGGCCAGCAACACCGGTGATGCCGAGGCCGAGGCTGCCTTTTTCGTCAGGATACTCTGGAGCACACAGGCGCACCCCTTGCGCCATGGCACAAGCTACCGGTTCGCTCACCGCGCCGTGGGCTTGCAACAGGCTTTCTGGCACCCCAAGCAGGCTCGTCTTGACAGCATCCGCATAGGTGACCACGCCCACATCAAACACGGCAGAGGCACCCGAAATATCGGTGATGCGCTTGGCAAGCAGTCCACCCGTACACGATTCTGCCACCGCGAGATGCCGTTTTTGCCGGAGGAGTTCCCCCACCACCACTTCCTCAAGACTGGCTACGTCGATCCCGTAGACCACATCGCCAAGCACTGTACGCACCTGTTGCACCACAGGGTCACACAGCGCCACGGCTTTGGCTTCGCTTTGCGCCTTGGCGGTTACGCGCACGAACATTTCGTTTTCTTTGGCGTAGGTCGCCACCGTAGGGTTGGAAAAATCTGTGAGAGACGCTATTTTTTGGGCTGCCGTGCCTTCGCCTATGCCAAAGGTACGGATCATGCAAGAATGGATGACCGCCCTGCTCTCTTTTTTGAGTAAAGGCAGAGCCTCTGTTTGCAGCATGGGCACCAGCTCAAACGGCGGGCCCGGTAACATGATGACGATCTTGCCCTGTGCTGTGCGAAAAAAACAGCCCGGTGCGGTGCCGAGTCTGTTTTGCAACGCGATGCACCCTGTCGGCAAAAAAGCCTGCTTGCGCTGATCCTCGCCAAAGGGACGGGTGCCGAAGTAGTCTTCAAGCTGGCGCAAACTGGCTTCGTGCAACGTCAAGGCAACACCCGCACTGCGAGCCACGGTTTCCTTGGTGAGATCGTCGTCCGTAGGGCCAAGGCCACCCGTTGTGATCACGATGTCGCTGCGTTTAAGCGCCGTTTCCAGCGCACTTTGCAGCCGTGCGGCGTTGTCACCCACGGTGCAGGCATAGAGCAGATCAATACCGATAGCAGAAAGCTCCCTGGCGACAAAGGTTGCGTCCGTATTGATGGTATGCCCAAGTAAAAGCTCGGTACCCACCGAGATGATTTCAGCGTTCATGGAAACTCCTTGCTTGCAATCTGAAACATCTAAAACAGCAGAACGGCAGTATTGTGGTCTCATCTCCACCGAAAAGCAAGAAACGCTTCCGGCGAAAAGCGAGGCTTCCGGCGGAAACCGGAGCCTTTTTGTTGTTCAGCTTGACAGTTGTGCAGTGGGTCTGTACCCATAGGCACTCTGTTCAAAAAAAACGACCTTCCCGAACACTCCCGCACTAAGGATAGCTCATGCCAGTATATGGAGACCTCGTTATTATTGTTACACCACGCGGCAAGCGTAGCCTGCGCCGCGTTGAAGAAAATCAGGATATGCACACGCAAGACGGCGTGTTGCGCATGAGTGACGTGGCAGCGGCGCCGTTCGGAACGGAAGTGCTGACAACGCTCGGTGTGCCCTACCGTCTTTTAAAGCCAACGCTCAACGACATCGTCAAAGGCGTCAAGCGTCAAACGCAGATCCTCTATCCCAAGGATATTGGCTTCATCTGCATGAAGCTCGGCGTTGGCCCCAACCGCACGGTGGTTGAAGCAGGCACGGGTTCGGGCAGTCTGACGGTGGCGCTTTCGTGGTTTTCCGGCACAACAGGGCATGTCCACACCTTTGAAGCGCGGGAAGAATTCCACAAACTCGCCCGCCGTAACCTTGACTGGGCAGGCGTGGGCGGCAACGTCACCATGCACTGTCAAGACATTGTTGATGGCTTTGGCGATGTACACGGTGCGGACGCGCTGTTTCTCGATGTGCGGACGCCGTGGGACTACCTGCACCACATCCCGGCGGCGGTTTGTCCCGGCGCGGCACTGGCCTTTCTCCTGCCCACCGTGGATCAGGTGAGCAAGCTGTTGCTGGGGCTGGAACAGGGGCCGTTTGACGATGTGGAAGTGTGCGAGATTCTGGTACGCCGCTGGAAGCCCATTGCTGACCGCCTGCGCCCGGAAGACCGGATGGTCGCGCACACCGGATTCCTTATCTTTGCACGCCATCAGGAACGCTCCAGCTTGTGGGACGAAGTGCGCGCCTCCTCCCTTGGCACGCGGGAACGCAAACAGGAAGCCGCACGGCGCGAACGTCTGGGACTTGACGCGCTCCCTTCAGGCGAAGACACCAGCTCTGATACGACTGATGCGTCTATGGAAATATGACTGATTCATCTATGGAAAACCGAACGACATGAAGATTACGATTCAAAATCTCTCCAAATCCTTTGGAGGCCGGGACATTCTGGCGGACTTCTCTCTGGACATTGATTCTGGAGTACGGCTTTGTGTCTGCGGGCCGAACGGGTGCGGCAAGTCTACCTTGATCCGCATCCTTGCCGATGTGGAAACAGCCGACAACGGACGGGTTATCATGCCACGCGGGTGTCGCGTTGGCTATGTTGAGCAGGACTTGAACGAAGCTGTGCTTGATACCCCCTTGCTGGAATGGGTGCTTGACGTGTTGCCGGACTGGCACGATTTCTGGTCAGAATGGGAAGCCGCAGCCGTTGCGAAAGATGAGGCGGCTATTCAGCGTCTTGCACACCGCCAGTCCGAACTTGAAGCGCTCTACGGCTACAATCCAGAACACAAGGCACGCGCTGTGCTCTCCGGTCTGGGTTTTAGCGAAACCAAGTGGCACCTGCCCATCCGTCAGCTTTCCGGCGGGTGGCGGGAACGGGCAAAACTGGGGCGCGTGCTGGTAGCGGGTGCGGATGTGTTGTTGCTTGACGAACCCACCAACCACCTTGACATTGAAGCTGTGGAATGGCTGGAAGATTTTCTCATGGACTACAAGGGTGCGCTGGTGTTTGTGGCGCACGACCGGGTGTTCATGGATCGCGTCGGGTCACATGTGCTCTATCTTGGTGGCATGAAGCCCGTGTTTCGCAAGGCGACATTCAGTCAGTTTGTCGAATTTCAGGCCGAACTTGAAGAGCAGCGCGAACGTGAAGCCCAGCGCCTCAACACCGCCATTGAGCACAAGATGGCCTTTGTCCGGCGTTTCGGTGCCAAGGCAAGCAAAGCCCGGCAAGCTGGTTCGCGTCAAAAAATGGCAAAGAAGCTGGAGAAAGAGCTTGAAGGCTTTCGCCCTGAAGCCAAGCGCCGTGAATTGAGTTTCAAATGGCCTGAACCTGGCAAGGCAGACAAGACCATCCTGTCCGTGGCGGATCTGGATTTTTCCTTTCCTGACGGGACAAGGTTGTGGCCAAAGCTGACGTTTACCATCTACCGGGGGCAACGAATCGCGCTGGTGGGGCCGAACGGGAGTGGCAAATCAACTCTGCTCAAGATTCTGGCAGGGCAGCTCAACCGTACCGGTGGAACGCAAGCCAGTGGTTCACTCGTGCGCATGGGCTATTACAGCCAGCATCAGACAGAATTGCTGAAAGGCACGGGGACGGTGCTTGCTGAAATCCGCCGCCTGTCTGATCCGCGCACCACGGAAGAAGAACTCATGAGCGTGCTTGGGCTGTTCATGCTGGGGCAGAGCTATTTTGATCGCTTTGTGGACAGCCTGTCGGGTGGCGAACGTAGCCGACTGGTGCTGGCCTCACTCTTTCTGGCACGAGCCAACTTTCTGGTGCTGGACGAACCGACAAACCATCTGGACATTGAAAGTCGGGAAGCGCTTGTGGAAGCGCTGGATGTCTTTGAAGGCACCCTCCTCATGGTGGCGCACGACCGTTATCTGCTTTCTGAAGTGGCGGATGAAGCATGGGCTATGTCTGAGTCGGGCTTGACTGTCTATAAGGAAGGCTTTGCACAATACGATGTAGCGCGTCGAGCTGAGATTGCCGCACGTTCCGGGAGTAAGAAAGTGGTCGCCTCGTCCTCTGGTGCTCGACCTCTGGACAAGGAAGAAGCCAAGCGCCTCAAGCGCGAACAGGCAGAGCAACGCAATCTCCTCTATAAGGCCATGCGCCCCAAACAAGAAGCGTATGCCAAACTGGAAGCCGAGTTTGAAGCGCTCCTCACCGAACAGGCGGACGTGGAAGCCCTCCTTGCAGACCCCGCTGTCTACGCCGATGGCACCCGCACAACAGAGCTGCTCAAAAAATTCAGCGAACTTAAAGACAAGAGCGAACACGTCCTCGAACACCTCGGTACCCTAGAAGCCGAACTCGCCGCTTTCAAGGAATAACCCTTAGAAAAACAAAAAAACAAAAAGAACCAAAAAAACCAAAAAACGACCAGCAAGCAGACTACACACTACACACATCCAAACCGAAAAACCGAGGGGGTTTGGGGGGCATCATGCCCCCCAAACAGGGGTTCCAAGGGGGCGGTAGCCCCCTTGGCCCCCGGAGGCATTTCCA
>JAVVPW010000045.1:0-12553 GCA_036655575.1 Bilophila sp. | reverse complement strand
TTCAGGGGCGAGTACGAACGCGGTGAACAGCGCCGCGTCCTTGGCGTTGGAGCCAGTGGTGGCGATGGCTATGGGGTAGGTTACGGGCTTGTGCCCACCGATAGTGGCGGTGATAGCGACCTTTTTTCCCGCTGCCAGCGCGTCGGTGCGGTAGACGAATCCGGCGTCAACTTCTCCGCGATTCACATAATCCAGCGCCTGACGGACACTTGCGCCAAAGACATACTTTGCTTGCAGCTTGTCCCACAGTCCGGCAGTCGTCAACGCTTCTTGCGTGTAGCGACCGGCAGGCACAGACTCAGGCTTTCCCAGAGCGATGTGCTTGACATGGGGTGCCAGCAGGGCGTCTGGCGTGGTCAAGGCTGGTTTGTCCGCAGGCACGATCATGACCAGATCGTTTTGGGCAAAATTGGCGCGGGTTTTGGGATCAATCAACTTTTTGGCTTGCGCCTTGTCCATGGTCTCTTGATCTGCCGAAGCGAACACGTCCACAGGTGCGCCTTCCTCCATCTGCTTCAGCAGAGGATTGGACGCCGCAAAATTGGTGTGTACCGTGATGGTGGGATGGGCTTTTTCAAACGCCGTCTTTATGTCTGTAAACGCACCCGTGAGGCTTGCCGCTCCAGAAACCGTGATGGCAGATGGTTGCGCCGCCTGCGCACACGGCACAGTCACGAGCAGCGCCGCACAGCCCACAAGACCTGCCAGACGTTTTGCAAAACGGAGCGGGAAAAGCGTGTCCATAAGAATCTCCTTCAGGTTACAGAGTGATGAGTGTATGCCAAAGCGTCACAGAAGTGCTTCTTTGGCTTGATCCAACGGGCTTATCCCGGTCAGACGCAACAACAGGGGAAGAGCGTCTTCCCCCGGCGTCTTGTGCGCGGGATAGTTGTCAAGGACATGGCGGATCGCGCCGTTTTCATAGACAACCAGGGTGTCTGCAAAAGCATCCACATCGGCGGGGTCGTGCGTGATGAGCAGCACGGGAATGTCCCATTCGTCCAGAAGGGAACGGATTTCTCGTCGCATTCTGGTGCGAAGCAGAGGGTCAAGCGCTGAAAAAGGTTCGTCGAGCAACAGCGCACAAGGCGTGTTGATGAGCGCACGGGCAAGGGCTGTGCGCTGGCGCTGTCCCCCTGAAAGTTCTTGAGGCAGGCGATCTGCAAGGTGTCCTATTTCAAAGCGCTCCAGCAGCGCGTCCACCGCAAGGCGTGCCGCTTGAGAAGGGCGCGAGAGCGTTCGTTCGTGCAGGGCAAATTCAAGATTCTTGCGCACGTTCAGATGCGGAAACAGGGCGTAATCCTGAAAGACATAGCCAATGTGCCGTTGTCGCGCCGGAAGATTGACGCGCCTCGCGTGTCTTGCATCGGCGTACAGTGTCTTGCCGTTCACACAGATGTGCCCGGAGTCTGGGGTAATCAAGCCTGCAATGGCTTGCAGGGTCAGCGTTTTCCCTGAGCCTGAAGCTCCAAACAGCACCAGTCGCCGTGCCGTTGACGTGAACCGGACATCAAGGTCAAAGGCGTTGCGTTGTTGCCGTCCAGTCACAAGGTGCTTCTGGATGTGGAGATCAATCATGTGCGGCGTCCTCCGAAAATCCTGTCCGCCGCCACCAGAATGCCCAGACACAAGCATGAGGTCACAACGACAAGCCCGGTAGCCTGTTCGTCGTTCCCAGCCTGAAACGCATCATAGATAGCAAGCGCAAGGGTTTGCGTCTTGCCGGGGATGTTGCCAGCAATCATGAGCGTTGCGCCAAATTCTCCCATGCCACGAGCAAAGGCGAGCATGGAACCCGCCGCAATGCCCCGCCATGCCAACGGTAGCGAAATGCGCGCAAAAACTTTCCATTCCGAAGCGCCGAGCGTGCGCGCCGCGTCCTCAAGTCGTTCGTCCACCGATTCCAGCGCGGCTCTGGCAGATTTGTAGATGAGCGGAAACACCACCACCGTAGCCGCAACCACCGCGCCTTGCCACGAGAAAATGAGGTTGATGCCAAGCTCTGCCAGCCACGCACCAGCCAGCCCGCGCCGCCCCACCAGCAGGATCAGATAATAGCCGAGCACCGTGGGCGGCAAGATCATGGGCAGAGTACACAAGGCGTCAAGCAGGGCGGTGACAGACGAGCGGCGTCTCGCCAAGAGCCACGCGGCACCGAGGCCTGCGCAAAACGAACAGGCCGTAGCCAGTCCCGCCACCTTGAGTGACAAGACGATGGGCGACCACGGCAGAGCGCCCGCCAGATTTTCGACCAGCGTGCAGAACAATCCTTCTGTAGATGGCAGAATAAAGGATAGAGGCATGGGCGGAAGATGCCTCAAAGTCGTTTATATGGCAAGACTATACGAAATACAGGGTGCCATTATTGACACAAGCGCTAGAATGACCGACAACAAGAAGATCAATCCAGTTCAATACTCTATCCGGGCAGGCTCACAGCACCCCACAAGATACTCAATGAAGCGCATACTTGGTATAAAATTCAGTCACTATGGGCAAATATACTTTTTTTACTGCGAAGATCCTCTGGTAAACATAGGGGATCATGTGCTTGCTGAAACCGGGCAGGGGTTAGGGCTGGCTATGGTCATGACCATAGTGGAACGCTTGCCGGAAGATCTGATCGAGGAACCTGTGCGGGATATTTTGCGCAAGGTGACAAGCGAGGATCTGGAGGCGAGTTCCGAAAACGAACAGCTCTTGTACAACGCACACCGCTTTTGCGAGTCGCGTATCCGGGAACGACAGCTCGACATGAAACTTGTCGATGTTGAAGTGCTGTTTGATCGCAGTAAGCTGGTGTTTTATTTTACGGCACCCACGCGGATTGATTTTCGTGAACTGGTCAAGGATCTGGTGCGCGAATACCATACCCGGATCGAACTCCGGCAGATCGGTGTCCGCCATGAAACGCAGATGCTCGGTGCGGTGGGCAGTTGCGGGATGGTCTGTTGCTGTCGGCGGTTTTTGCGCAAATTCGTCCCTGTGACCATCAAGATGGCGAAAGAGCAGAATCTGTTCCTCAATCCGTCAAAAATTTCCGGCATCTGCGGTCGCCTGCTCTGTTGTCTCAGCTACGAACAGGAAAATTACGATCTGTTTCACAGCAGTTGCCCCCGCCTTGGCAAGCGTTACCAGACCAGCCGTGGCCCCATGAAAGTGCTGCGTGCCAACATGTTTCGCAACAGCGTTGCCGTGTTGACCGACGCCAACGAGGAGCTTGAGCTGACGCTTGAAGAGTGGGAAGAGCTTGCTCCGTGCCGCCCGGATGTGCCACCGCGTCTTGACGGACGCCCGGATGCGCCGGCTGCAACGCCCCACAGCGAAGGCCTGCTTGTGGTGCAGGCAGATCCAGATTCCTTTGACGACGACATCGCGGGTGGCCCCGACAGTCTTGCGCCGCAGCAAAATGCGCTAGACGACGCTAACGACGAGGCAGAGGCTGACGATGTGGAGGGTGCTGATAATCCAGACACCTCCGAGGAAGCGCGTTCACGACGCAAGCGCAAACGCAAGCGCTAGGCGTGAAAGGGTTCCTTTTTTGTGTATAATTCGGTACAAGCTACCCGAGCGACGTTTGACCTGCATGATTCGCCGTGCTCCGTGCGCCATCATTTCTAAGGAGAATACTCGTGTCTTCAACTTTTTATATCACAACGCCTATCTACTATGTGAACGCCAGACCCCATCTGGGTCATGCCTATACCACGATCGTTGCGGACAGCTTGCGCCGTTTTCACGCCCTGCTTGGTGAAGACACCTGGTTTCTCACCGGCACAGACGAGCACGGCGACAAGATCGTGCAGGCGGCTGAGGCCGCAGGGCAGACACCGCAAGCCTTTGTGGATGGGATCAGCGGGCAGTTTCAGGCGCTCTGGCCTCGGCTGGGGGTGCGCAACGACCAGTTCATCCGCACCACGGACGCGCACCACAAGGCCGCAGTGCAGGCGTTTTTGCAAAAAGTGTACGACGCCGGCGACATCTATTTTGGCGAATTTGGCGGGCATTATTGCACCGGGTGTGAGCGCTTCTATACCGAGAAGGAACTGGAAAACGGGCTTTGTCCGCAACACCAGACCAAGCCGGAATTTATTCAGGAGCGGAATTATTTCTTCAAGATGTCCAAATACTTGCCGTGGCTTGCCGAACACATCCGCGCCAATCCCGATTTTATCCGTCCTGAGCGCTACCGCAACGAAGTGCTGTCCATGATCGAAAGCGGGGTGCTTGAAGATCTGTGCATCTCCCGCCCTAAATCGCGCTTGTCGTGGGGTATTGAACTGCCTTTTGACAAAGATTATGTGTGTTATGTCTGGTTTGACGCGCTGCTCAACTACATTTCCGCCCTTGACTGGCCAGATGGCGAACAGTACGCCCACCGTTGGCCGGGGGAACACCTCGTTGCCAAAGACATTTTGAAGCCGCACGGCGTGTTCTGGCCTACCATGCTAAAGTCAGCCGGGGTGCCGATCTACAAGCACCTCAATGTCCACGGTTATTGGCTTGTCCGTGAAACCAAGATGTCCAAATCGCTGGGCAATGTGGTGGAACCGCTGGCGCTGGTCGAACGCTACGGGCTGGACGCCTTCCGGTATTTCTTGTTGCGTGATATGCAGTTTGGTTCGGATGCGAGTTTTTCAGAAGACGCGCTCATCACCCGAATCAATTCGGATCTTGCCAACGATCTGGGAAACCTGTTCAGTCGCGTGTTGTCCATGAACGCCAAGTATTTCGAGTGCCGCGTACCCGAATCGGGAGCGCTCACGGAAGACGACAAGGTGCTGGTGGAGCTGGCGGAAAATGCCCGGCGCAATTTCGTACAGCTTTTCGGGAATATCCGCTTTTCACAGGGACTTGACGCCTTGTGGGAGCTTGTGCGGGCGCTCAATAAATATGTGGACACCCAAGCCCCGTGGACGCTGTTCAAAGAAGGCAACACCGCTCGCCTTGGCGCGGTGCTTCGGCTCATGCTCGAATGTATGCGCAAGGTGGCGCTTTGCCTGTGGCCTGTCATGCCAGACACCGCCGCAACCCTGCTCAACCAGCTTGGGCAACCCCTCCCTGCCTCGGAACGCTTTGGCGTGGCGCCCGCTGTGAAACTTGACGATGAAGACGGGCACTGGAACCTGCTTGAAACCGGCGCTGTGCTGGCTGCGGCTTCAAACCTCTTCCCACGGCTTGAGATTCCCGAAGAAATGCGCGAGGAGCAGAGCGCTCGAAAGCAAGCCAAGCAACCGAAAAAGAACAAGGGAGAGGGCAAAGTGACGGCGCCCGCAACCCCGGCGGCGCCGGCAGAACCCGTTCAAGTTGCTGAATTTGCTGATTTTCAGAAACTTGATTTGCGGGTGGGCACCATTCTTGAAGCCTCGCGTCACCCCAATGCGGACAAGTTGCTGTGTTTCAAGGTGGATCTGGGCGAAGAACAGCCCCGGCAGATCCTTTCTGGCATCGCGGCTTTTTTCAATCCTGACGAACTGGTCGGCAAGCAGGTTTGTGTGGTTGCGAATCTCGCCCCGCGCACGATTCGCGGTATGGTGTCACAAGGGATGATCCTGACAACAGAACAACCCGGTGGACTCGCACTGCTTGCCCCTGTTGGAACGGTTCCTGCGGGCGGCAAGATTGCCTGAACAAGGCCTTTTTATTCGCAACAGAGCATTTTAGCTCTGCTCTAGACGCTAAAATATGCCGTACCGGGTTTTCTCCCGAACAGGAAGGAGGGCGTATGGGAATGGATGCTGCGACCAGAGCGAAAGGGCTTCAGTACGAAAGTACTGTGGTCGAATACGCCATGAAATCAAATGGGCACTTTATTGTGCTCAGTGACGACCAGTCGTTCACGACCCTGTTGCGTCTGACGCTTCAAAAAGAGCTTGGACTGGTCAGTCCGGGACTTCTGACGCCTGTTGTCACGGCGGGGAATCTGCTTCGCGTGGTCAGCGAAACCACAACACGTCACCCGACGCCTGTGCTGCTGCTTGAGCAGGTCATGGGCGGTCGGGATTTCAGTTTCATGGTGCAACAGCTCAAAAGCGCCTACCCGAATCTCAAGATCATTGTCTTGACAAACGGGGTAGAGCGGGAACGCCTCATGTTCCTGCACGAGATCGGCGCGGACAATTTCATTGCCAAACCCATGTCTGCCAACACCTTGATCGAGAAGCTGGCCTTCACCCTCAAGCCCCAAGGCAAGCTAGGACAGCTCATCGACCTGGCTCGGCAGAAAGTCAGAGACAACGACCCCAGTGGCGCCCTCATGATTTGCAATCAGGTGCTTGAAGTCAAACCCAACAGTGCTGCCGGGTATCTCATCATGGGTGATGCCTATCTGGCCATGAAAAATACCGAAGAGGCGAAAGACGCCTATCTGACAGCGAGTCAGCACGCGGAATTGTTTCTGGAGCCGTTGCGCCGTCTTGCCGATCTTTATGGATCAATCGGGGATATTCAGGGGCGGTTACGCTATCTTCAGCGCCTCGACGCGCTTTCGCCGCTCAATGTAGACCGGAAGATCGACATGGGCGAAATCCATCTGGGGCTTGGGCACGAGTCGGAAGCGGCGGTGCTCTTTTCCACCGCAATGCAGCAGGTAGCACGCGACGCAGCCAGTCAGATCAGCGCCATTTCCACACGCATTGCGGATATGTACGCGGAAAGTGACCCCGCTGAGGCAGAAAGGTATCTGCGGGCTGGACTGGAAACAAAAGGCTCGTATCTGTCGCGTGAAGACATCCAGATTTTCAACAGGCTGGGTATCTCCCTCCGGCAACAGGGGCGCTGGAAAGACGCGCTTGCGGAATATCAGAAAGCCATCAAGATCGCGCCCGATGACGAAAATCTGTATTACAACATGGGCATGGCGTGCGCTGAAGGCAAAGATTTTACCAACGCCCGGCTGCACATCCTGAAAGCGCTGGAGCTGAATCCTGATCTTATCTCTTCGAGTCACAACATTGCCTACAATATGGGCGCGGTGTTTGTGCAGGCCAATTCCAGAGAGCGGGGCATCCAGTGCCTCAAGCTCGCGCTCGAACTCAATCCTGAGTTTGGCCCTGCAAAGCGTGCGCTGGCAACATTAGGACGGTGAGAAAGCCTCCGGCAACAAGAAGGCACTCCCTTGATCCCTGTTTTGGGGCATCCCCCCAGTTGGCGGAGCGTTTTTGCCACGCTGCCTTTGCGGCTGTTGCGGGTGCGCTAAGAGCCTTGCTACCCTGAAAAGGCTTCAGGAACGAGTTACTTGGAGGGGGAAAGGGTGGGCTGGAAGACGCGGATACTCTGGTTGCGTCGATCTGTGCAGGGAGTGACGTTGCTGCTGCTGGTGGGGATTCCGTGGGAAGGGCTGTGGTTTCAGGGGACGTTGCTTTCGTTTGACTGTCTGGGAGTGCCGTTTGCGGAACCGCTGAGTGTGGTGCAAATCCTGCTTTCTGGCGCCTTGCCGGGCTGGAGGCGGGCGCTTGGTGCGCTCCTTGTGGTGCTCCTCACGCTGGGACTGGGGCGGATTTTTTGTTCGTGGTTTTGCCCCTTTGGTCTGCTTTCTGAAGGTGTACAGCGGCTGTGTGGCGCGCTGCATCGGGGCAGAGTACCCCGCAAGGCAGGTGCTGTCTGGTTGTTCGAGAGTGGCATTCGTTCGCGCTCAGGCATTGTTGGGGCAGGGCTGGTACTGGTTGCGCTGCTGGGGGGCGCGTTCCTGAATCTGCTTTTTTTACCGAACGCGCTACTGGGTGCGCTGCGGGAAACAGTCGCGCTCTGGTCTGGCGAAGGCTTTCGGGGCTGGGTACCCTTTGTCCCGCTGGTCGTGGTGCTTGGTGTGCTGCTTGCTGAAGGGCGGTATGGCAAGCGTCTGTGGTGTCGGTGGCTTTGTCCGCAATCTGTCCTCCTTTCGGTGTTGACTCGCGTTCCGGTGGGCGTGCGTCTGGTGCGAGATCCTGCGCACTGTCTGTGTCCTGACGACAAACGAGCGTGCCGCGCCGCCTGTTCCCTTGGTCTTGACCCCCGCGCAGGTCTATCGCCCTTAGAATGCACTCAATGTGGGGCGTGTGTGCTGGCGTGTGCTGGTGTTCATGGCGGAAAAAAAGCCGCGCTGTCCTTGTCTCCTTGTTCCCTCCCGCGCTTTTGCAGTCGTTCAACGCAGGAATCCCCATGACCACTCTGTCTTGCAGTCCCCGTGGCGCGTCTCTTGGCAGTCGCCATTCCGGCAGTCGCGGCACCCTTCTTCTGATTTTGTGCGTGGCGCTGATCGGGGTTATGGGGGTGTCGATTACCCTGCCCATTTTGCCGCTTCTGGCAGTCACCTTTGAGCTGTCTGCAACGGAAGTTGGCTTGCTCATTACCTGTTTTACCTTGCCGAGCGCGTTCATGACCCCGGTGGCTGGGGTGCTTGCGGATCGGTTTGGACGCAAGGCGATTCTTTTACCCGGATTGACGCTGTTTGCGCTTGGTGGCGCGGGGTGTGCGCTGTCGCAGACCTTTACAGAACTCTTGTGCTTTCGGGCGCTACAGGGGCTGGGCGCCGCGCCGCTGGGCATTTTGTACGGTACGCTGGTGGGTGATTTTTATGAAGAAACAGATCGCCCCGGCATCATGGGCATGGTGGGCGCGACCATCAGCATAGGCACCGCGCTCTACCCCGCCGTGGGGGGGCTGCTTGGTGAACTGCACTGGTCGTTTCCGTTCTGGGTGTCTTTGCTGGCGTTGCCCGTGGGTGCGCTGGCGCTCTGTGTGCCGTTCGAGCAGCCGCGCAAGCGTATGAACTGGAAGCAGTACGCTTGTGACAGCCGCAGTCTTTTGTTCAATCCCGTGGTCATCGGGCTTTTTGGGCTGACGTTTTTGTGTTTTTGTATCCTCTATGGCCCGACCATCACCTATTTCCCCTTGCTTGCAGATCTTTTGTTCAAGGCCAGTCCGTCGCAGATTGGCATGGTGTTCATGCTCTCGTCTCTTGGTACCGCGCTCATCGCTATGAATCTTGCACGGCTGGGACACAGCTTTGCGCTGCGGCGCCTTATGCTCTGCGCTGTAGGGTGTTACTGTCTGGCGCAAGGCTTCATGATCCTGTTGCCGGCGTGCGCGTCCTCCCTGTGGGTGCTGATCCTCCCTCTTTTCCTTGGCGGGGTCGCACAAGGCCTGACGTTTCCTATTCTGACCGCCCGCATGACCTCGGTGGCACCGGCGCAAAACAGGGGCATTGTCATGGCGATGAACGGAACCGTACTGCGCCTCAGCCAGAGTGTTTCGCCGCTGGCCTTTGGGCTTGGCTGGACACTGCTGGGGTGGCCGGGGCCGTATGTTCTGGGGCTGTGCGTGTCTGTCTGTATCGGTATACTGGTGTTACGGATTTTTCCGTTGACGAGTGATACCCGGTAGCTTATTCTATTGGTTGCGTGACTAAACAATACGCAAGACGATCTTTCAGACTTTTCTGGGGAGTATTCGGCTATGACCATGACCAAAAAGGACGCCTTGCTCAAGGCGGCAAAGGAACTTTTTGGCGAATGTGGCTACACAGAAACCACATTCAAAAAGATTTCCGAACGTGCTGGCGTCGCTCTTGGACTTTTGACCCACCATTATGGCAACAAGGAAAAACTCTTTCTGGCTGCGGGAATAGATGTTCTGGAACATTTCCTTGAAGTCTTGCAAGATGCCTGCGAAAAAGGGCAGGACGGCAGAGAAAGTGTCCTCAATTTTTGTCGAGCCTATCTTGACTTTTCCATTGATCCCACTTCTAACTGGCTCGTTCTGGTGCGCTGTTCGCCCTACAGCGACATGAAGACCGGATCGGATCGGGAAGTGATGTTTAAAAAGTTCAATGAAGTGCATCAGTTGCTAGAACAACAACTCTGGCGCGGTTTGGAAGACGGTTCCATTCGGGAAATTCTGGTGAAGGAAACCGCGCAGATCCTCATGTCGCTGGTGGTCGGCGTCAACAGAACCCGGGTGCTGACGCCGTATGCGCCACCGCACCTCTACAGGGAGGCCGTCGATTTTGCAGCCAGAGCCATAACACCTTGTAACGCTTGCGAGTAATGACGTTATGGAATCCTGGTTTGAGATCGGTTTTATCCTTGGTGCCGTGCAGGGGCTTACGGAGTTTTTGCCAGTATCTTCTACCGGACACCTCATCATTGTGGGGGATCTGCTGGGTTTTGTAGGCCCCAAGGCCAGCACCTTTGAAGTCGCCATTCAGCTTGGTTCGATTCTGGCGGTGGTGGTGCTTTACTGGCGGCGCTTTATGGGACTGCTCTTTCCCGCCCGCTTCACCGCGCCTGCTGCTGGCCCAAGGCCGTTTGCGGGTCTGCGCGGGATTGGGCTTTTGTTTTTGACGACACTCCCCCCCTCAATCCTTGGGCTTTTGCTCCACGCGCACATCAAGGCGCTGTTCACACCAGCGAGTGTGGCGGCGGCGCTGACGGTGGGGGCGCTGCTCATGTTGCTGGTTGAGCACCGTTGTAAGAAGCACCCGGCGGTGCTGTTCACGCTTGACGAGATGACGCCAAAACTGGCTCTTGGAATCGGGTGTTGCCAGTGTCTGGCGCTGTGGCCCGGCTTTTCGCGTTCCGCCTCAACCATCATGGGCGGGATGTTGTTAGGTGCCAAACGCGGACTTGCCGCAGAATATTCCTTCATCGCTGCTGTGCCCCTTATGGTGGCGGCGACAGGGTACGATCTGCTGAAGACGTGGACGCTGTTTTCCTCTGCCGATCTGCCGCTCTTTGCCACGGGCATGGTTTTTTCCTTTCTCTTTGCGTTTGCAGCGATCAAAACCTTCATCGCGCTTGTTGGTCGCCTGACCCTGCGCCCGTTTGCGTATTACCGCCTTGCACTCGCCCCACTGGTCTACCTCTTTTTGAGTTGAGAGCCACAGCGTTAAGGCAAACGGTATTCTAGATAGCTTATTTTTTTTATAGACTTGCCGAAACGCTTTTTTTCCGGTACTAACAGCGTTATGCTTTTCAATGAGTACCAGATGTTGCCTCAAGTATACAAGGCTGTTGCGTAAAAAAATGGGTTTGGTGTGTAGAATCTGGTCTGATTCGCAGCACACAAAACAGGGGGAGAGGTTTGCATGTCGATTCGCATTAAATTGATTGTGGCGTTTATGGTTGCTGTGATCATCTCCATCGGGAGTGTGATTTGCCTCGTGACGTGGCAGATGCGTAAGGACGCTCTGACAACGTATCAGGAAAGAGCCAGGGAACAGCTTGTCCGCATCAACGAATTTATTGAATCCTCTTTCCACAAAAATGAAGAAATCACCAAGGTTCTAGCCGGTTCCCCCGCTATCTTTGCGGCGGAGGCTACCTTGCCCGACTATGTTGCTACAACAGCGCCAACCAGTGTGCCGCGTTCGGAGATGACGCCGGAAGCTGTAGCGCTCGACAAGGAATTGCAGCGTTTTCAGGAAGCACACCCCGATTTTGCGACAGTCGGTGTGGGACTTGAAAACGGCAGGTATCTTGAATACCCGATCTCTACCCGTCCCACCGGCTTTGACCCGCGCACCAGAGACTGGTACCGCACAGGAAAGGCCGCTTCAGGCGACGTGGCGATCACAGAAGCCTACCGCACCGTGAAGGGGATTCTCGCGTGCTCCATCTCCAGCAAAATCTATGACGGGACAGCGTTTCGTGGCCTTGCCGTTGTTGATATTTCACTGGATACGATGGTTGACCGTCTTTCAAACATCAAGATTGGCAAGACCGGCTATGTCATGCTGGTTGAAACGGGCGGAAACATCCTTGCCGATCCCAAGCATAAGAATCTGTTGTCAAAAAATGTTTCCGACGGTGTGCTTCCCGGACTTGAAAAAGTCCTTTCGTCCCAGTCGAGTTCGTTTGAGGCCGCCATTGACGGCATTCCGCGTGTTGTTTCTGTCATGACGGGCTACAGTGGCTGGAAACTCGTTGCCATTGTCGATGAAGAGGAAATATACGCTGTTGTTGATAACGTCATCAGGGATATCGTGCTCGTGGGGCTTGGCATCGCCGTTTTGATGCTGCTGGCTTCGCTGTGGCTGGCGAGAAGCATCACCCTCCCCATTGACATGCTTGTCCACGCCGCTGGCAAAATCGCCACGGGGGATAAGGACGCCTTGCCAGAAGAGCGCTTCTTTAGCGGTGAGATGGGGCGTTTGCGGGAAAGTCTCGGAATCATGGTGAGCAACCTGAATCAGCATCTGGAAACGGCTATGAACAAGAGCCGTGAAGCCGAAGAGCAGACCGAGAAAGCCCGCGTTGCGCTGAAAGAAGCGGAAGAAGCCCGTGCCGCCGCAGAAAAGGCCAAGCGGGACGGTATGCTGATGGCTGCCGGACAGTTGGAAGACATTGTCGCTGTTGTGTCCTCCGCATCTGAAGAATTGTCGGCACAGATTGAACAGTCCGAACGCGGCTCTTCTGAGCAGGCCGCACGGGTTGCTGAGACAGCTACCGCTGTGGATGAGATGAACTCGACTGTTCTTGAAGTCGCACGCAATGCTGGAGCCACTGCCGATATTTCCGCACAGACCAAATCCAAAGCCGAATACGGCGCAACCGTGGTGGAAAATGTGGTTGCC
>JAVVPW010000044.1:0-13194 GCA_036655575.1 Bilophila sp. | reverse complement strand
GACTGCACCGGGTCACACCAGCAAAAATTGTCCACACCGGCCATGCGGTCGGGGTCTGCGCCTACGGCTACAGCGTTGCGGATGCCTTCATCCAGCGCGTTTGCCATCATCCAGTAGGTGTCGTATGCACTGAACTTCGGACAAATCCCGTGACTGATGACCAACCCGGCTTCAGATTCCAGAATAGGCCGGATGACACCAGCGTCCGCCGGGCCGTCGCGCTTCACACCAATGAGCGGCTTGACAACACTGCCACCGCGCACTTCGTGATCGTACTGGCGGATCAGATATTCCTTGCTGCAAATGTTGAGACGCCCCAGCATGGTCTTTATCAATGCCGCCTGATCTCTCCCTTCATCCGTGATGCGCGTGTCTGCAAAGACCGGACGTGTCCACTCCGCATCAAGTTCCAACTGCGGCACCCCATTGTGCATGAAGGACATGTCGAGCCACGTCACGAGCTTGTCGCCGCAGGTGACATGAAACTTGCCACTGTCGGTGAACGTGCCGAGCGGCGTTGCTTCTACATCCATGCGCTTTGCCAGATCAAGAAACGTCTCAAGACTCGCCGGGGGCACTGCCAGCGTCATGCGCTCCTGCGCTTCAGACAGCAAAATCTCCCACGGACGCAAACCATCGTACTTGAGGGGCGCTTGCGCCAGATCCACCAGACAGCCGTTGGTGTCTTCAGCCATTTCACCGATGGAAGAGGAAAGCCCGCCCGCGCCGTTGTCGGTGATGGCGTTGTACAGACCGAGATCGCGGGCACGCATGATAAAGTCATACATCTTGCGTTGCGTGATGGGGTCGCCGATCTGCACTGCGGTTGCCGGAGATCCTTCGTGCAGTTCTTCGGAGGAGAACGTGGCACCGTGGATGCCGTCCTTACCGATGCGTCCGCCTGTCATGACAATGATGTCGCCAACCAGCGCTTTTTTCTCGTACCCTTTGCGCGGCGCAGGCCCCGTGCTGACACTGCCCGGCACTTCCCGAGGGAGCAAGCCCACAGTGCCACAATAGACCAGCGGCTTGCCAAGGTAGCGCTCGTCAAACACAATGGAACCGTTGACGGTGGGGATGCCGGACTTGTTGCCGCCGTGTTCCACGCCTTCTCGCACACCTTCAAACACGCGGCGAGGGTGGAGCAGACGCGGGGGCATGGCTTCGGTGTGGAAGGGGGAGGCAAAACAGAACACGTCCGTGTTGCAGATCAGTTCCGCACCAAGTCCTGTGCCCATGGGGTCGCGGTTCACACCTACAATGCCTGTCAGCGCACCGCCGTAAGGGTCAAGCGCAGACGGGCTGTTGTGCGTTTCAACCTTGATGCAGGCGTCGTGAGTGGCGTTGAAGGCAATGACGCCGGCGTTGTCCTTGAAGACTGAACGGCAGAAATCGTTCGCACCGCGCTGTTCACGGATGGTTTTCGTGGTCTGCTGAATGCAGGACTTGTACAGATTGTTGATGGTCTCGGAAGTGCCCGCTTCCAGATCCTTGTACTTGATGCGTGAGGCAAAAATTTTGTGCTTGCAGTGCTCTGACCACGTTTGCGCCAGCACTTCCAGCTCGGCGTCGGTGGGGTCAGCGGGCAGGTGCTGGGCTTTGCGGCTTTCTGCCACGGCCTTGCTCCCAAACCAGTTCTTGATCGAAACCATTTCTGCAAGACTGAGTGCCAGCGTGTTGCTGTGGCTCACTTGCATGAGTTCGGCATCATCCATGCCAGACAGCGGCACGATGTTGACTTCATCACTCGCAGAACCTGTCACCCGCGCTGCTTTGGCCGTAAATCCCGGAGTCTTGTTCCACTCAGCCTGACTTTTGATCTCAAAGCGCTGAATCAGCTCGTTTGCCAGCAGGTCTTTGGCGATGCGCGACACGTCCTGTGCGGTGAGCTGGCCTGTGATGCGGTACTGCACCGAGGTGTACACAGAAACCGTGTTGCGATCTTCAAGGTGCAACACCAGCGCGGCGGTGTCGCGTGCGGTGCGGGCTTCGTTGTCCGTAACGCCCGGACGGTACCCCACTTCCACAATCCAGTCCGCACCGATTTCATTTAACGGCAACGGCTGTAAAGACACCACCTGCAAGACCGGATCGTGCAGCACGCTGAGGCTCAGGAGTGTTTCCACCTGCGCGGCAGTGAAGCCGTCTAGCGTGAACACCTTGACCACGCGCACTCCGGTTACATCAATACCCAGCGCTGCGCGGATACCGGCGGCGGTTTTACGTCCGATGGTGTCGTCAAGGTGGGGAAAAAGGCCAGCTTCGATGCGGTAAAGCATGTGTATCTCCTGAAAAGAATCGTGTTTAGGCGTTGCGATCACGAACATGAATGATAAAATCAGTAAGGATGCTCAGGAACGGGGCGGACGCTGACGGGAGGTCTGTTGTGAGTTTGTCCAGCGCGTCCTGTGCGCGTTGCAGATAGGTGTCTGCAATCGTGCGCGTCTTGTCGTCAAGTCCCTGCTCCCGGATGGCAAGGGTCACGGCTTTGACCTCGGCGTCTGTAAAACGCTGTTCAGCAAAGGTCGCGGCAAAAAGCTCTTGCTCTGGCGCGTCGAGCGTCTTCCAGTAAAAGGAGATGGGCGGCGTGCATTTGCCCTCGCGCACATCGCCCCCTTCGGGCTTTCCAGTCTGGGCGGAAGGGGCAAAATCGAGCGCGTCGTCCACAAGCTGAAAGGCCATGCCAAGATTCAGACCGTATTCTGCCGCCGCTGCGATCTGACTTGGGCTGGCCTTTGCCAGAATAGCGCCGATTTCGCAGGCTGTGCGGATCATCCACGCGGTTTTGCCCGTGATGACCTCAAGATACGTCAGAAGATTTTCCGAGAGCTTCCCCTGCTGTTCCAGCTCAAGAATCTCGCCCCCCGCTGTCCGTGCGATGGCCTCGGCAGTGGAGGCGGTCAGGCGCGGTTCGCTGTAGCTCGCGACCACATGGTTACCTTTGGCAAGCAGGGCGTCGCCAGCAAGGATGGTCTCGGTGACGCCGAAAACCTGATGGGCTGCGGTTTGACCTCGGCGCAACACGGCGTTGTCAAGCACATCATCGTGCAGCAGGGTCGCAACGTGAAACATTTCGATGGCTGCTGCCAGCGGGTAGATGTCCTTGGCGGTATACCCCAGGAGACGAGCGACAAACACCGTCAGGAGTGGTCGCAGGCGCTTGCCTCCGGGGCCAAGGACGTGCCGGACGATGGGCAGTACCAACGCAGGCAGATCCGCCGTAGCCTCGGACAGGGCGATGTTGATGGCGGGTTGTTCCGCAGCAAGGGACGCGCTGAGTGATGTGACAGGTCTTGTCATGGCAGTCTGTAGAGTTGAGGATTCCGTCAAGGCGTCTCCCTGTTCGCGGACATGTTCTGGTGGAGCATGTTCGGTTCCGGCATGAATTCCCTTTTCATAACGGTTCAGCGGTCGATGTGCAAGCTCTTTGCAGTGGAAACGGTTTGCAGATCATGACAAAGCCTCTGAAGGCGTGTTCCTTCAGAGGCTTTGTGAACTCCATTCTTTTCTCGCAACGAGCCTTACATACTTTCAACTTGCTGAATGCCGTCCAGTTTCCAGGAGCCGTCACCGTTGAGAGGCCGGGCAAAGTGCCAGACTTCGCGGATTTCAGCAGGGGCGTCCTGCTTGGGATCGTCGCGCAAAAGCACGCTGAAGTAGACCTGCACAATCTGCTCGTTGCCCACGGTTTCAACTTCAACAACCGAGGCGTTGACCAGCATGATTTCCGTTGTGCCGGGGGTCTTGTCGGTTTCGGCGTCGCGCTTGATTTCAGCCAGAAACTCTGGGGTAGAGAACAGCGCTATGTCGGCAAGATCCCGTTTGTCCCACGAGGCGTTCAAGCGGGCGTAGGCGGCTTTTGCGCCGCGCAAAAATTCTTCTTCGTCAAACCCGGCGGGGAGCTTCGGCGTTCCGGGGTCAACGGCGACAGGTTCGGTTGCCGAGGAGGCGGACGCGGGCGTTGATGTCAGCGCGTCCCAGTCAAAGCCACCCTTACGAGCGGTTGGAGCTTCTGGCGTGGAACGCTTTGTCGCGCCGCCACCGAAGGCCTCAAAGGTGGTGGCGTTGCCGTCAGGGGTGGCGTTTTGCGAAGCGCCTTGCGCCACACTTTGCGCCTTGCGCCGTGCAAAGAACTTGAAGCCCAGAAAGAGCACAAGACCGATCAGGATGATATCAAGGAAGCCACCCCCGGCAAAGCCGCCGCCAAACAGCATGGAGCCGAGCAGACTCCCGGCAAGCAGTCCGCCGAGCATCCCGCCCATGCCTCCGAACATGCCGCGCCCTGCCGGAGCAGCAGCGGCAGCAGCAGGCGCGCCGGGCTTGGTCGCTTGATTCATGGTTGGAGCAGCGGGGGAGGGTGTGGATTTGGTAAAGGGCGTGCTCATGGAAGGCTTGCCACCAAAGGATCTGCCACCACCGAAGCGCGCGGCGTCGGCGTCTCCACAGGTAAAGGCCAGCAGGGCCAGAACCAGAAGCGAACAGATACAGGCAAAAAGTCTCGTGGGCATGATGATTCCTCTGCAAGAAGATTGAAAATACCGCCTTACCGGGAAATCCGGTTCGGACACATATCTTTTGCCTACGGTAAGCAGAGTATGTGAAAAAAGCAACCCCTGCTCTGGAAAACGGTTACACATCTCTCCCGGACAAAAGGGCAGGAATCAGCGTTTTGTGCGGGTTTTGCAATCGTCCATATAAATCCACAAGACTGTTTTTATTTCAAGAGGTTTGAGCTTTCCTTCCGGGTCTTGCAGCGGGTCACCGCTCATGCTCGACGCAAACGCCCACCAGCCGGGGACTGGGCAACCAAAGGTGAAGACACCCTGACTGTCGGTCTTGACCTGCTGGATGGGCAAGAAGGCCGCGTTCTGGCGCGCTCTGGCGTCTTGTTTCGCCGCCTCCGCCTTGGCCTCCTGCTTTGCGTCTGCCTTCACGTCAGCTTTGACCTCAGGCTTGACATCAGGCTTGACGGAGGTGGTCAGGCGGGTGATGTCAACAAGGGCACCCGGCAAGGGCTTGCCGTCTTGCAGGACTTGTCCGGTGAACCCCATGCCCGCGCACAGCCCAAACGGGCGGCTCAAGGGAACGATTTCAAAGCCCGTGCCCACAGGTTTGTCCCAGCCTTCGGACGAGCCTTGCACAGGCACTTGCGTGGAGGTGATGTATTGCACAAAGCGGTTTTGCTCTGGCACCCATCCGGCTTTGGTGTGCATGATGAAGTGGTAGACGCCGGGATGGGGGAGGGCTATTTCCGTTGTCCAGCCCCGCGCTCCGTAGGCGGTTGTCTCTTCAAGAACAGAAAGATGTTCTGACCGATCCACGGTCTCGCCGCTGTGGCGCAACGCGGTGAAGGCTTGCGGGCGTTCGAGCGCGATGCCCTGCCCGAAGAACGGTTCCACCGCGCCAAGGAGGATCTTCAACGTCCCGGTTTCCGGGTTATCCACCGCAGGGGTGCTTGGAAGAACCAGCCCGAAACCAGCAAAGGCTGGTGCGCAGAGTGTGACCAGCAGAGTCGTGGTGAACAAAAGACGTGCGAAAAGCATGAGGAAATCCTTCTATACCATACCGTATGGTGACGTTTTGCCGTGTGTGGGCGCGACACTCGCTGTGCTTACATCCGTTTCAGGACAGGGTACAGCAGGAGCGGGGAAGGGGTTCCCCTTGTACGGATACGCTTCTGGTTGTTTCAGGAAGCAGCGTTAAGGTATTTTGAAAAGCACAGGGTTCCCGAACGGTGCGGGCGACCACGGCGACATCAACAAGGACGCGCTCGCTTTCGTTGCTTTGCCCTACGGCAAGAAGCGCTTGGGCGGCCTTGCGCAGGGTTGTGCCGGTGGTGAAGGTGTCGTCAATGAGCAGAATGCGCTTGCCTCTGGCTTCTTGTGAAGCGGCAAAGGCGCTGGTGAGGTTGGCGCGGCGTTCGTCACGGGAGAGTCCCACCTGATGGCGCGTGGCGATCTGGCGGCGCAAGAGGTGCGGCATGAGCGGGATGCCGAGGCGTTCTGCAAGCGGTCGCGCCAGCTCCTGACTCTGATTGAAGCCGCGTTCTCGCAGGCGCGAGACATGCAAGGGCACAGGCACAATGGCGTCGGGAACCGGGAGATCAGCACAGGCCAGCGCCAGAAAATGCCCCAAGAGACGCAAGGCCGCCGGGTCTGCACCAAATTTACCTCGGAGCATCAGCGTCTTGAGGGCGCCGGAATACGAGCCGAAGAAGCGAAAATGTTCCCATGGCGGCGGATGGCTCAGGCATTCCCCGCACAGGGTTGGGGGGGTGTCGGTCAGCGCGTGCATATCGCCACACAAGGGGCAGTAGCCGCCTTTTCGGGGCTGAAGGAGCGTTTGACACGAAGGGCACAGCGTCTGACGGGACAAGGGTAAGGCTGGCGCTGTGTGACCAAGCGGGATGGGAAGCGCGAGGTTTTTTGAAGGCGCGGGGGCAAAGGGGATGTGACAAAGGATACAGCGGCGCTCGTCGAGCGAGACGGCGTGCAGAAGATCCCACAGCGGTTGCAGAAAGCGGATAGGGTGGTCAGTCATTGCGGTGTGAGGAGGCTTGCTCTTGCGGCTGCGTGTCCCATCTCCATGATTGTCGAGTTGAAGTTGTTTTGTATCAGATCTTGCGGGTTTTCCACGCCCCGCAGGAGGAGCGGCTCGGCAAGGCGAAAGCCGAGTGCGCGCAGAAAACAGCGCAGGATAAGTTGATTGGCCTCGAAAAGTCGGTCGCCTTTGGTTCGTGCGGCACAAAAGACCGCCTGAGCGAGGCGCGGTCTGGGTGGCGGTGTGGTGTTGCGGTTCCAGAATTTTTGTGCCCGGTCGATGAAGCTCTTCATGAGCGCGGGAGGGCCGTAAAAATAGACAGGGATCACAAAAAACAGCGTGTCAGCCTGCAACAGTCGCTCAAAGAGCGTGCCCGCATCATCGTTTGCGTCAAGCGGGCAGATGCCGGGGTGGCGCGCACAGTGGTTGCAGGCGGTGCAAGGTTGTACCCGATAGTCGCGCACCGCAAGTGTTTCTGCAAGCACCCCGCCCTCGTGCAGGCCTTGTGCGAGCAGGCGGGCGATGGCGTCACTGCTCCCGTTGACATGGGGGCTGCCTGTCAGGATGCACGCTGTGGACATGCGGTGTGATCCTTAGCAAAAAGAGACACAAAGAGCCTGTTGCGCAAGAAGGCGCACAGCGCACCCCAGACACAGAAGACACAGAAGGACGCGAGGAGGCGGGGAAGGAACCGTGCCTTCCCCGCGAGGCCTCTCTACTCCGTAAACGCCCATTCAAGAATAGCCTTTTGGGCGTGGAGGCGGTTTTCAGCTTCATCCCAAACAATAGAAGCGTCGCCTTCGAGCACGTCCTCGGTGACTTCTTCACCCCGGTGGGCGGGGAGGCAGTGCAGGAATTTGGCGTCTGGAGCGGCAAGCGCCATCAGATCCTTGTCGATGCAAAAGCCCTTGAAGGCGGCTTCACGCTTCAGTTGTTCGTCTTCTTGTCCCATTGACGCCCAGACATCGGCGTAGATATAATTGGAATCTTGCACCGCCAGACGTGGCTCGTCCGTCAAAAAGATTTTGGCACCGCTCTGGAGCGCCAGACCAAGCAGTTCCTTGTCAGGTTCGTACCCCGGTGCGATCGCCATGAACAGCTCGAAAGGAAAGTACATGGCGGCTTCAATCCATGAATTAGCCATGTTGTTGCCGTCACCAACCCATGATACACGCACTTTGGAAAAGTCCGGGGTGCGCTCATAGATGGTGAGCAGATCCGCCATGAGCTGGCAGGGGTGCCCCTGATCTGTCAGGGCGTTGATGACCGGAATGGAGCCAAAGGCGGCGAGTTCGTCCAGTTTTTCTTGTCCGAAGGTGCGCACGATCATGCAGTCTACATAGCGGGAAAGCACGCGCGCGGTGTCGCGCAGCGGCTCAGAACGCCCAAGCTGGCTCTCGTTCGGCGTCATAAAAATGGTGGTGCCGCCAAGCTGACGCACGGCAACATCAAACGACACGCGGGTACGGGTCGAGGCTTTTTCAAAAATGAGGGCGGCGACCTTGCCGTCCATGCAGTGTCCACGATAGGCCGTATCTTTCATTTCCTTGGCGCGGCGCAACAGTTCCCATGCTCCGCTGTAACCGAGATCGCGGATTTTCATGAAATGTTTGGGCATGACAGGTCTCCTGTGATCGAGTGAATGGAACAGTCGGGGGTATCGACTTTGTAAACGCTATTCTTTAGAAGCAATCTTTCCAAATGTAAAGGAACGCCATGCAACCCACCCATCTTGACCCCCACCGTACCTACCGCGACCGCTGTGCGCCCAGAACAGGCGAGACGAGCTTTCAGGTTGTCGTAGGCGAAACCGATCTGCGTGTAACCGCTGTGGCACCGCTCCCAGACAATTTTATCGCGGAACTGACCCGGCAGGTTGTCCTTTTGCGTGGACAAGTGCGGGCTTGGACGGTGCTGCATCCGGCTTTTCAGCACAGCCTTGTCCCTGTGCCGTTGCCAGAGAGCGATCTGGTGCCGCCCATTGTGCAACGCATGACCCAAGCCTCGGCAATCGCAGGTGTCGGGCCGTTTGCGGCGGTTGCTGGCACCATTGCTCAGATGGTGGCGGAGGCGATGGTGGCACGCTCACCGGATCTCATCGTGGAAAACGGGGGGGATATTTATCTGTATTCGCGGCGGGATCGCGTTGTCGGGCTGTTGCCTGACCCCAAGGCTGGGGTGACTGTCGGGCTTCGGATACAGGCGGCGGACTGTCCGCTGGCGTTGTGTTCGTCATCCGCGACGATTGGGCATTCGTTGAGCTTTGGGCAGGGCGAACTGGCGCTGGTCGCTTCGCCAGACGGTGCGCTGGCGGACAGTCTGGCAACGGCTTTTTGCAACCGCTTGCAAGGGGCAGACGACGTGCGGCAGGTGGTGGCACTCGCACGCAGGTACACCCGTCACGGCCTGACAGGGGTGTTTGTGCAGTGTCAGGGTGCGGTGGGGATCTGGGGGAATCTGGAACTCACCGTGGTGGAAGATACTTGACCAGAGGGGTGTGCAAACGTATGCTTCCTAGCGTGAGATACCGACAACGAATACTAACATGCCGTATTCTTTGACTCCGAGCGCGTCTGAGACAACTTTTCCTGCCCCCGACGGTGCTGTTTCGGCTTGGGATCATTCAGGCCGTTCCTGAAGGCAACGCACTTGAATTTTGTGGTGTTCGGTGTACTCAATCTTCTGGGTAGAGTCTGTTCATTTGGGAGAATGCGCGTTGCCGCCTCTCCCACAAATCGCGCAAGCACCGGAATAACGCATGAGTACCTCCTTTCCCGATCGTTCTGGAACGCCGCTTCTGCTTGACTGTGGCAGTGGTGGGCGCGCTTCACAACGGCTGATCAACGATCTTTTTTTGCATCATTTCGACAACCCCATTTTGCGGACACTGGACGACGCAGCCAGACTGGACATCGCAGGCCCCATCGCCATGAGCACCGACGGCTACACCGTGACGCCGCTGTTTTTTCCCGGCGGGAACATCGGCACCCTCGCTATCCACGGGACAGTCAACGACGTGGCTATGCTGGGTGCGCGCCCGCGCTACCTGACGTGTGCCTTCATCCTTGAAGAAGGGCTTGACCTTGAGCTGCTTCGCCGGGTGGTGGAGGCGATGGCACAAGCTGCTCGTGCGGCTGGGGTGTGGATTGTGTCCGGGGACACCAAGGTTGTGCCGCGTGGAGCGTGTGACAAGATGTTCATCACCACGGCGGGGATCGGGGAAATCATCGCGGAACCAGCGCCTTCTGGGAGCCGTGCAACACCCGGTGACGCTATTCTGGTGAGTGGTGCTGTGGGTGACCACGGGCTTGCCGTATTGGGACAGCGCGACAATCTTTCGTTCCTTCAGGGGGTTTCGAGTGACAGCGCCGCGCTCAACAGGCTGGTTGAGCGGCTCATGCTCGAAGTGGGGGACATCCATGTGTTGCGTGATCCGACTCGCGGTGGTCTGGCTACGACACTCAACGAAATAGCTGGGCAGTCAAACGTTGTGTGTTCGATTTGTGAAGACGCGATCCCGGTACACGAGGTTGTGCGCTCTGGGTGTGACGTGCTGGGGCTTGACCCGCTGTATCTCGCAAATGAAGGGAAGTTGTTGTGCTTTTTGCCGGAAAGCAAAGCGCAGGCCGCGCTTGAGATCCTGCGCTCAGAACCGCAGGGGCTTGAGGCCGCCCAGATCGGAACCGTCTTTGATGCCGCTGACAGCACCAGACCGGGGCAGGCGCGGGCAGGGCAGGTGATCTTGCAGACGCCCATCGGGGGACACCGCTTGTTGTCGATGCTTGAAGGGGATCAATTACCGAGGATCTGCTGAAAAAGCCGCGTTGCTCTGTGTTGACCGAAGCGTCTTGTATTTGCCAATCGGTGGCGCATGTCTTATTACTCATCCAGAAAAGACTTTAGTAAAGACGCGGTTGTGATTCGCGTTATACGCCGTACCATCCTCAGTCGTCGGGAGAGCTCATGATAGGTTTTGTTATACGGAAGTTATTCGGCAGCAAGAACGAACGTTTTTTGAAAAAACTCAAGCCCTTGGTGGCGAAGATCAACGCCCTTGAATCGGATATGACGGCGCTTTCTGATGCGGAGTTGCCCGAACGTCTGCTGGTGTATCGGGAAGAGGTGCAGAGCGGCAAGCGCGATCTGGACGAGGTGTTGCCAGAGGTGTTTGCGCTGGTACGCGAGGCAAGTGTGCGCGTGCTTCAGATGCGGCATTACGATGTGCAGCTTGTCGGCGGGATGGCTCTGCACAAGGGCAAAATCGCAGAAATGAAAACCGGCGAAGGAAAAACGCTGGTGGCAACGCTCGCCGTTGTGCTCAACGCCCTTGAAGGCAAGGGCGTGCATGTCGTCACTGTCAACGATTATCTGGCGCAGCGCGACGCCGCATGGATGGGGAAACTCTACAATTTCCTTGGGTTGACAACAGGTGTCATCGTGGCAGGCCTCTCAGACGAGCAGCGCAAGGAAGCCTACGGCGCCGACATCACCTACGGCACGAACAACGAATTTGGGTTCGACTTTTTGCGCGACAACATGAAGTTTTATGCCGAACAGCTCGTGCAACGCGGGCACCGCTTCGCCATCGTTGACGAAGTGGACTCCATTCTGATCGACGAGGCGCGCACGCCGTTGATTATTTCCGGTGCGTCAGATCAGGCGACGGATATGTACCGGCAGGTGGATCTGGTTGTGCTGCAACTTGAAAAAGAAACGCATTTCACGGTCGATGAAAAAGGCCGTACCGCCAGCCTGACGGATGAGGGTGTGCAGCGGGCAGAAGAGTTGCTCGGCATAGACAATCTGTATGATTCCGCCAACATCACCGCCCAGCACCATGTGTTGCAGTCGCTCAAGGCGCACCATGTGTTCCGGCGCGATGTCGATTACATTGTGAAGGACGATCAGGTTGTCATTGTTGATGAATTTACCGGACGCCTCATGGCTGGACGGCGTTTTAGTGACGGCTTGCATCAGGCACTGGAAGCCAAGGAACACGTCACCGTGGCGGCGGAAAACCAGACGCTTGCGAGCATCACCTTTCAGAATTATTTTCGCATGTACGACAAGCTCTCTGGGATGACCGGGACAGCGGACACGGAAGCTGTTGAATTTGCGCAGATTTACGATCTGGAAGTGTGCGCCATTCCGTCCAATCGACCGCTCATCCGCAAAGATTTCCCCGATCTCATTTTCCGCACGCGGCGTGAAAAGATGCTTGCCATTGTGCAGGGTATCAAGGAGTTGCACACCAAGGGGCAGCCAGTGCTTGTGGGGACAATCTCCATTGAAACCTCTGAACTCATTTCACAAATGCTGCACAAGGAAGGTGTCCCGCACAACGTGCTGAACGCCAAGCACCACGCGCAGGAAGCAGAAATAGTGGCGCAGGCCGGGCAGGCCGGAAAAGTGACCATCGCCACCAACATGGCAGGTCGTGGGACAGACATTGTGCTGGGTGAAGGGGTCATCGACCTCGGTGGTCTGCACATCCTTGGCACAGAACGCCACGAAAGCCGCCGGATCGACAACCAGTTGCGCGGACGTTCAGGGCGTCAGGGAGATCCGGGATCTTCACGCTTCTATCTGTCGCTGGAAGACGACCTCATGCGGCTGTTTGGTTCGGACAAATTGTCCGGGCTGATGCAAAAACTGGGCATGGAAGAAGGCGAACCCATTGAAAACGCAATGGTTTCACGCGCTATCGAAAACGCGCAAAAGCGGGTGGAAGGCCACCACTTTGAAATACGCAAGACCTTGCTTGATTATGACAACGTGATGAATCAGCAGCGTACTGTCATCTACACCTTGCGCCGGGATCTCATGCAAGAGCCGGATCTTGACCCGATTGTCCAAGAATATCTGGGGGATCTGCTGGACGACATGTACGCCGTGCTGGCAGAGGTCAAGTCCGGTGGAGAAGCGGGCGAGGAAGAGGCGTTGCGCACCCGGTTGCGCGATGTCATGAACATCGACAGGGTGTTGCTTGCCTCTGCTCCCTTGCCACGGCGCGATGAAGCGCAAGAGCTGATCCAGTCTATTTTGACGCGCCTCAAGGATGAAGCCGGGCCGCTGTACGGCGATTTGTTGCGCTATTTCCTGCTGGAAGAGCTGGATCGGTGCTGGAAGGAACACCTTAGAAACATGGATCACTTGCGCGACGGGATCGGGCTGCGCGGCTACGGACAGCGAGATCCAAAACTGGAATACAAGCGCGAAGGGTTCGCCATGTTTCAGGATCTGCTGGTGCGCATCCGGGAAGGCGCGTTCCGGGCGTTGACGCGGGTGCATGTGGAGCAGCCAAAGGAAGAGGAGTTTCAGCACAAGGAGCCAGAGCAGGCCTTGTCCTATTCGGCGTTGCCTGAAGTTCCCCTTGGCAACACGCCTGCCAAAGCCAGCCAGCACCCCGGTCGTAACGATCCCTGCCCGTGCGGGAGTGGCAAGAAATACAAGAAGTGTTGTGGCGCTAAGGAATAGCAACCGACCGTTCTGGTTGTGCAGGGAACAGAGAACCTTTCTGAGAAAGGGGCTTTGTTCCCTGTTTTTATGTTTTTTGAAGCATTTGCTCTAAAGGAGAAGCGTGTGAAAAAGCAATGGGTGGGGTTTGTGCGTAAGCTGTGTCTGGCGGTGTGTGTTGTGACGGGGGTTTTTGTT